>CALLWN010000261.1 GCA_938016505.1 uncultured Sphingomonadaceae bacterium | reverse complement strand
GCTGTTCGGAGTGCAATGATCCCCACGCCGGTGAGCGTGATGGCGGCGCCAAGCAGCATGGGGAGCGTGAGGGGGGTGCGATACCAGAGGGTGGCAAAGGCGATGGCGAGAAGCGGTGTTGGCAGCGTGAGCGGCGTGATGGTCGAGACCGGGTAGTGCTGCAGCATCCAGGCCATGCCGGCATGGCCGACGAGCGAAGACAGCAATCCGGAGTAGAGAATCCAGCCGATCGCCGCGAGGGGCGTTGCGCCGAGGGCCGCGAGCGCCCCGGGCTCGAGGATTGCACTTGCAAGCAGCAGGAGCGGCAGCGAGACAAGCGCCTGCCAGCCCATCAGGTTCAGAACATGCACGCCGGTTGCGCGGCGCAGCAGCAGGGTGGAGGCCGCCCAGAAGAAGGCTGCAAGCACAGTGAGCACCAGGGCGAGGCGCTCGTCGAACACGCGGGGGTCGAAGACCAGGATCGCCACGCCGGCGAAGCTGAGCAGGATCCCGATGGCGCGGCGCCAGTGGATTCGCTCGCCCGCGAAGGCGATCGCAAGCAGAAGGCTGAAGGGCACACCCAGCTGGCCGGCGATGGCGAGCGCCGAGACATTGGCCGCGAGGTGGAAGGACACGGCGCCGAGCCCGAAGGAGGCGCCAAGCAGCAGGCCCGAGGCGATGACAAGGATCATGCGCAGGGGCGGGCGCCCGTCTGCCGGCAGCCCCTCGACCCAGCGGAGGAACGGGATGCAGACCGGCAGCATGATGGCGTAGCGAAGCGCGACCGAAGTGACGGGAGGCACCAGGACGACCGATTCCTTGATGGCAATGATGTTGCCGGCCCAGAGCAGGCAGATTCCCAGCATCATCAGCAGGTGGCGCAGGCTCATCGCGGTGCCCTTGCGCGCAATGTCAGCCCGGTGTCGTGCGCCTGCGCGACGAAGGTGCCAAGGAGGTGAACGGCAAGCGCTGCGCCGACATGGCCCGGCTCGGTCGGCGGGCCGCCGGCAAGGACCGCAGCGAGAGCGGCCGAGGGTTCGCTGACCCGGCCTTCGAGGCGGAGCTCCGGGCATTCGCCGGTGCGGTCGAACACGATGACCCCCTTGCCCGCCAAAAGTGGCGCTGCATCGAGTGCAAGCGCAGCGAGCGCCCGCGACCCATGGGGGTCGAAGACCGTTGCGATGCGCAAGACGATCGGTTCGAGCAGCGGCCCCAGCGCTGAGGGATCGAAGGGTGCATCAGCCGGGGCCCCGAACAGGGCCCGCTGCAAGTCGAGACGCAAGGTCAGGCGGGAGACCGCCTCGCGGAGGAGCGGATCCGCCTCGCGGTCGAGCTCGATTGCGACGGCAAGCGCGCCAAGAGGCGTCGCCAGATCATGGGCAAGCCGGCGAACCAGCAGGCGAACCGGATCGGCCGCATGGGCCTCCCCAGGGCTCGGAGCGCTGCTCCCCACGTTCAGCCGCCCGACCGACGACCCGGGTCTGTCCGCCGCTGGCCGTTGATCCTTCGGGGTACAAGATGGCGCGCGACCACCCGGCCGTCCCCGGTCTGGACAAGTTCGAACTCGACCTCGGTGCCTGGCGCCAGTTTGGTGCCGAGACCCTCCGAGATGGTGGAAATGTGGATGAAGGCATCGCGCGGGCCATGGCTCGGCCGGACGAAGCCGAACCCGCGTGCGCAATCGAACCAGAGGATGGTGCCAGTCGCCATCCTCCGGCTGCTACATGAGGGCAGGCACGGCGTCGAGCAGCGGGCGGAACCCGTCGGCGGCCGATGCATCGGGCAGGAACGCCGCCAGTCCCTGCGGGCTCACGATGATCCAGATCCATGAAGGGTCGGTGACACCGGCGCGGTCGGCCGCGCTCGGGCGCAACGGGCCTTCGGGATGGCTGTGCCAGACCCCGACCACCGCCGGCCCGCCATGGCGCGCCCTGCGCTGGCTGTCGATCAGGTGCTGGGGCTCAACTTCGAACCGGCACCTCGGGTCGGCTGCAACATTCGCAGCCACGCTCGCCGCCTCGACCAGAACCAGGTTGGCCGAGCGGCTCCCGAACAGCAGGCCGCAGGCCTCGAGCGGGAATGCCGCCGACGTTGCTGCGCACATCGCCAGTCGAGCGTCTCTTGCAAGACGAAGCTGCATGGGCGCATTCGAGAGCCACGATGGCCGACGGTCAAGAGGTGCAACTCGTGCTGGCGGCAGATGCCGCGGGGCTCAGGCTTGACCGGGCGCTGGCGGTCGCACTTCCCACCCACTCGCGCGAGCGGCTGAAGGCGCTGATTGCCGCCGGCGCGGTCGAGGTCTCGGGCGCTCCCGCCCGGGATCCGGCACGCAGGGTGGCAGGCGGCGAGCCGGTCCGGGTTCGCCTGCCCAAGGCAGCGCCTGCCGAAGCCATCGCCCAGGCCATCCCGCTCACCATCGTCTTCGAGGATGAGCACCTCCTCGTCATCGACAAGCCGGCCGGCCTCGTGGTGCACCCGGCGGCGGGCAATCCGGAAGGGACGCTCGTCAATGCGCTTCTGCACCACTGCGCGGGCCGGCTGTCGGG
>CALLWN010000260.1 GCA_938016505.1 uncultured Sphingomonadaceae bacterium | reverse complement strand
GGCCAGCCCTACACCCGGTCCGACACCAAGAAGGCGATCGTGACGCTGGCGCAGGGCCAGTCGATCGACGTGACGACGGGAGTCTGAGGCGATGGCACTCAAGAACTTCAACCCGACCAGCCCGGCGCGGCGCGGCCTCATCCTCGTCGACCGGTCGGCGCTGTGGAAGGGCAAGCCCGTCAAGGCGCTGACGGAGGGCAAGACCAAGACCGGCGGCCGCAACAACATCGGCCACGCCACCTCGCGCGGCATCGGCGGCGGCCACAAGCAGCGCTACCGCATCGTCGATTTCAGGCGCCGCCGCTGGGACGATCCGGCAACCGTCGAACGGCTCGAATATGACCCGAACCGTTCCGCCTTCATCGCGCTCGTGAAATATGGCAATGGCGACCTCGCCTACATCCTCGCGCCCCAGCGCCTCGCGCCCGGTGACACGGTCATCGCCGCCCGGAAGGCCGACGTGAAGCCGGGCAACGCGATGGAGATCGGCCAGGTGCCCGTTGGCACGATCGTCCACAATGTCGAGCTCAAGCCGGGCAAGGGCGGCCAGCTCGCACGGGCGGCGGGCACCTTCATCCAGGTGGTTGGACGCGACCGCGGGATGGTCATCGTCCGCCTCAATTCGGGCGAGCAGCGCTATGTGCGCGCCGAGTGCATGGCAAGCGTCGGTGCGGTTTCCAACCCCGACAACGCCAACCAGAGCCTTGCCAAGGCCGGTCGCGCCCGCTGGCTCGGCAAGCGCCCGCTGTCCCGTGGCGTCGCCAAGAACCCGGTCGACCACCCGCACGGCGGGGGCGAAGGCCGGACCTCGGGTGGTCGCCACCCGGTCACGCCGTGGGGCAAGCCGACCAAGGGCGCGCGCACCCGCAGCAACAAGGCGACCGACAAGATGATCATCCGCAGCCGCCACGCGAAGAAGAAGAGGTAAGATGGCACGCTCCGTCTGGAAGGGACCGTTCGTCGACCTGCATCTCCTCAAGAAGGTGCAGGCCGGAGGCCGTGGGCCGATCAAGACCTGGTCGCGGCGCTCGACTATCCTGCCCGAGTTTGTCGGCCACACCTTCAGCGTCTACAATGGCAAGAAGTTCATCCCCGTTGCAGTCAACGAGGACATGGTGGGCATGAAGCTCGGCGAGTTCGCGCCGACGCGCACCTTCCCCGGCCACGCGGCCGACAAGAAGTCGAAGAGGTAAGCCATGTCGAAACCAGCGAGACCCCGCAAGGTCGACGAGAAGGAAGCGCTCGCAGTTGCTGCCACCGTGCGCGGCAGCCCCTACAAGCTCAACCTGGTCGCCGGCCTCATCCGCGGCCGCAAGGCCGAAGAGGCGGTCAACATCCTCAGCTTCTCGAAGAAGGCGATGGCGGTCGACGTGAAGAAGTGCCTGCAATCGGCGATCGCCAATGCCGAGAACAACCACAACCTCGATGTCGACCGGCTGGTCGTCAAGGAGGCGAGTGTCGGCAAGGCGATCACGATGAAGCGCTTTGCAACCCGCGCCCGCGGCCGTTCGGCGCGGATCGTCAAGCCCTTCTCGCGGCTGCGGATCGTGGTGCGCGAGAGCGAAGAGGCGGGAGCCTGAGGATGGGACAGAAGACCTCGCCGATCGGGCTCCGGCTCCAGATCAACCGCACCTGGGACAGCCGCTGGTATGCCAGCGGCGACGACTATGGACGTCTCCTGCTCGAGGATCTGAGGATCCGCGACTACATCATGAAGACGCACCCGCAGGCGGCCATTTCCAAGGTCGTGATCGAGCGTCCGGCGAAGCTCTGCCGGGTCTCGGTCTATGCCGCGCGCCCCGGTGTCATCATCGGCAAGAAGGGCGCCGACATCGACAGGCTCCGCAAGGCCCTGTCGGCCATGACCAGGAGCGACGTGACCCTCAACATCGTCGAGATCCGGAAGCCCGAGATCGACGCCAAGCTGGTGGCGCAGGGCGTCGCCGACCAGCTCGAACGGCGTGTCGCGTTCCGCCGGGCGATGAAGCGGGCGGTTCAGTCGGCGCTGCGCCTCGGTGCCGAGGGGATCCGGATCACCTGCTCGGGCCGGCTCGGCGGCGCCGAGATCGCGCGGACCGAATGGTACCGCGAAGGCCGCGTGCCGCTGCACACGCTGCGCGGCAATGTCGACTATGCCGAAGCCCAGGCCCATACCGCCTACGGCGTGTGCGGCGTGAAGGTCTGGATCTTCAAGGGCGAGATCCTCGGCCCCGACCCGATGGCCCAGGACCGGCTGATGCTCGAATCCCAAACTGCGGGAGTGCGCCCGGCCCGGTAAGCGACGGCTCATCCCGTCGCCTTATCGGAGGGCCACTCCCTCGACTGAAGGCGAAAAAAGATGCTGCACCCCAAGCGGACGAAGTTCCGGAAGGCCCACAAGGGGCGCATCCATGGCGACACCAAGGGCGGCGCCACGCTCAACTTCGGCGCGTTCGGCCTGAAGGCGCTCGAGCCCGAGCGGATCACCGCGCGCCAGATCGAGAGCGCCCGGCGGGCCATCACCCGCCACATCAAGCGCCAGGGAAGGCTCTGGATCCGCATCTTCCCCGATGTCCCGGTCTCGTCCAAGCCCGCCGAAGTCCGGATGGGGTCGGGCAAGGGCACGCCCGAATATTGGGTGGCCCGGGTCAAGCCAGGCCGGGTCATGTTCGAGCTCGACGGGGTCAGCCGCGAGGTTGCCGCCGGCGCATTCGAACGCGCCGCAGCCAAGCTCCCGATCAAGACCCGGATGGTCGTCCGTCTCGGCGAAGCGAAGGAGGCCTGAGGATGGCACGCGAGGACATGAAGGCCCTGTCGGACGCCGACCTCATGGGCCGGCTTGCCGATCTCAAGCGCGAGCAGCTGAACCTCCGCTTCCAGGCGGCAACCCAGCAGCTCGAGAAGCCGTCGCGGGTGCGCGAGGTGCGCCGCACCATCGCCCGCATCAAGACCGAGCAGGCCGCGCGCGCCAAGGCTGCGCCGGCGGTGGAAGGAACCAACTGATGCCCAAGCGGATTCTCCAGGGAACCGTGGTCTCCGACAAGCCCGACCGGACGGTCGTGGTTCTCGTCGAGCGGCGCGTGCCCCACCCGGTGTATGGCAAGATCATCCGCCGGTCCAAGAAGTATCACGCCCATGACGAGGCCAATGCCTACCGTGCGGGCGACGTGGTGCGGATCGAGGAATGCGCGCCGATTTCCAAGCTCAAGACCTGGCGCGTGATCGAGAAGGTCTCCGGCGGCGCGCCAGCGACCGACGCGCTCGCGGAAGGGGTGGCCTGACATGATCCAGATGCAGACTCGGCTCGACGTCGCCGACAATTCGGGCGCCAAGGAGGTCATGTGCATCAAGGTGCTCGGTGGCTCCAAGCGCCGCACGGCAAGCGTTGGTGACGTGATCGTCGTCTCGGTCAAGGAAGCCCAGCCCAAGGGCCGTGTGAAGAAGGGCGACGTGCACCGCGCTGTCGTCGTGCGCACCGCCAAGGATGTGCGCCGGCCCGATGGCTCGGTCATCCGGTTCGATTCGAACGCGGCCGTTCTCATCAACAAGAACCAGGAGCCCATCGGCACCCGGATCTTCGGGCCGGTGGTGCGCGAGCTGCGCGCCTCGGGCCACATGAAGATCATCAGCCTGGCTCCGGAGGTGCTGTGATGGCCGCGAAGATCAGGAAGGGCGACCGCGTGATCGTGATCGCCGGCAAGGACAGGGGCCGCGAGGGCGAGGTCATCCGCGCCATCCCGAAGGAGGAGCGCGTGGTGGTCTCGGGCGTCAACATGGTGACCCGCCACCAGAAGCCCAGCCAGGCCGACCCGCAGGGCGGCCTCAAGCGGTTCGAGGCGCCCATCCATGTCTCGAACGTCGCGCTCAGGGATCCGAAGACGGGCAAGCCCGCGCGTGTCGGTTTCGAGATGCGCGACGGCAGGAAGGTGCGGGTCCTCAAGGGCTCGGGAGAGGTGATCGATGGCTGAGACACGCGCCAGACCGCGGATGCAGCGGCTCTATGATGACGAGGTGGTGAAGGCCCTCACCGCGCAGTTCGGCTACACCAACCGGCTGCAGGTTCCGCGGCTCGAAAAGATCACCATCAACATGGGGGTCGGCGAGGCGACGCAGGACAAGAAGAAGGTCGAGGTGGCGGCGGCCGAGATGATGGCGATCACCGGCCAGAAGCCGGTGATCACGCGGGCCAAGAAGTCGGTCGCGTCGTTCAAGCTGCGCGAGGGCATGCCCATCGGGTGCAAGGTGACGCTCAGGCGGGACCGCATGTACGAGTTCCTCGACCGTCTCATCACCATCGCGCTGCCGCGGGTGAAGGACTTTCGCGGCCTCAACCCGAAGAGCTTCGACGGTCGCGGCAACTACGCCATGGGCCTGAAGGAGCAGCTGGTGTTCCCCGAAATCTCCTACGACCGGATCGACAAGGTCCGCGGCATGGACATCATCTTCACGACAACCGCCCGGAGTGACGACGAGGCGCGCGCGCTCCTGCGTGCGTTCGGCATGCCGTTCCTGGGCGAAACCCAAGCGCAAGCGCGCGAAGCGGCCTGAGGAGAGTCATCATGGCCAAGTTGAGCTCCATCAACAAGAACGAGCGGCGCAAGATGCTGGTGAAGCGCTATGCCGCGAAATATGCGAAGCTGAAGGCGATCGCCGATGACGAGACGCTCGGCGAGAGCGAGCGCCTCATGGCCCGCCTGAAGCTCGCCGAGATCCCGCGCAACGCCAACCCGACCCGGGTCCGCAACCGCTGTGAGCTGACCGGCCGGCCGCGCGCCTACTACCGCAAGTTCAAGCTCTGCCGGGTGCAGCTCCGGGAACTGGCCAACAAGGGCCTGATCCCCGGCGTCACCAAGTCGAGCTGGTAAGGACCGACGCCCCATGAACATGACCGACCCCCTGGGGGACATGCTGACCCGGATCCGGAACGGCCAGGCCGCGCGCAAGGACAGCGTGGTCTCGCCGGCGTCGCGCCTGCGCACCAGCGTGCTCGACGTGCTCCAGCGCGAGGGCTATATCCGTGGCTGGAGCCGCGAGGACAAGGCCGGCAGCCAGCCGACCATCCGGATCGAGCTCAAATATTTCGAAGGCCAGCCCGCCATCCGCGAAGTGAAGCGGGTGTCGAAGCCGGGCCGCCGGGTCTATTCGGGCGCGAAGGAGCTTCCCCGCGTCAGGAACGGCCTCGGAATCACCATCGTCTCGACTCCGCGCGGCGTGCTTTCGGACGCGGAGGCCCGCGCCGAGAACGTCGGCGGCGAAATCCTCTGTCAGGTGTTCTGATCATGTCGCGCATCGGCAAGAAACCGGTTCCCATTCCCGCTGGCGTGACCGTCGCGATCGACGGCGGCGAGATGCGGGCGAGGGGCCCGAAGGGCGAGCTCGCCATGCGGCTCGTCGACGACATCCGCTACGAGATCGAGGGGGCGGAAGTTCGGGTGCGCCCGGCCAACGACACCAAGCGGGCGCGCGCCTTCTGGGGCATGCAGCGCACGCTGGTGTCGAACCTCGTCCTCGGCGTCTCGCAGGGCTTTACCAAGGTGCTCGAGATCTCGGGCGTGGGGTATCGGGCCTCGGCCCAGGGCTCGACGCTCAAGCTGCAGCTCGGCTACAGCCACGATGTCGAATATGCCCTGCCCGAGGGCATCACCGCGAAGACGCCCGACCAGACCACGGTCGAGATCTCGGGCGTCGATCGCCAGAAGGTCGGCCAGGTTGCCGCCGAGATCCGCCGCTGGCGCAAGCCCGAGCCCTACAAGGGCAAGGGCATCAAGTATCGCGGCGAGTTCATCTTCCGCAAGGAAGGGAAGAAGAAATAATGGCCCATCTCTCCATCTTCGAGCGCCGCCGCCGCCGGGTCCGTACCGCGCTCCGGGCCAAATCCGGCGGCCGGCCCCGGCTGTCGGTGCATCGTTCCGGCCGCCACATCTACGCCCAGGTCATCGACGACAGCCGGGGCCACACGGTCGCTGCCGCCTCCAGCCTCGAGAAGGCGTTCGAAGGAAACGGTGCCACCGTCGCCGCGGCGGCGGCCGTCGGCAAGACGCTCGCCGAGAGGGCGAAGGCGGCCGGCGTCACTGCCGTGGTGTTCGATCGTGGTGGCTTCCTCTTCCACGGCCGGGTCAAGGCCCTGGCCGAAGCGGCCCGCGAGGGCGGACTGGAGTTCTGACGATGGCTGACGAGATTCTTCCCGAAACCGCGGTAGCGCAGGACGCTGCCCCGGAGCGCGCCGAGC
>CALLWN010000259.1 GCA_938016505.1 uncultured Sphingomonadaceae bacterium | reverse complement strand
CGCGACGGCTGGCTCTGGCGCTGGGATGGGTTCGAGGCCCCGCCCGGCGGGCGCAGCGCGGCGGTTGCCGAGCTGCTCCGCCAGGCCAACCGCCTCGCCGAACTCGAGGCCGCCCTCGAAGGCCCGCGCGCCCGGCGCGCTGCCGCCGAAGCCGAACTCGCCCGCCAGCGCGAACTCGTTGCTGCCGCGGTCGTTGCCGAGCGCGCCGCCGCCAGCGCCGAGGCGGCAGCGCAGCGTGCCCAGGCCGAGGCCGAGGCGCGTCTCCAGGGGGCCCGCAGCTCGGCGGCCGAGAGCCATGCCCGCCGCAGCGCGATCGCGGCCTCGGTCGAGCGGCTGACCGTGGAGGCCGCCGACGCTGCCGCTGAAGCCGGGGCAGCAGCTGCCCGCCTCGACACGCTTCCCGATGCAAGCGCCGCAGCCGAGGCGGTGGGCGAGGCCCGCCGCGCCGCCGAGCGCGCCCGGGCCGATCTTGCCAGGGCCCGCGCCGAGCTTGCGGCCCTCGTCCGCACCGAGGCCGAGGCCCGCGCCCGCGCCGCGAGCCTCGGGCGCGAGATCGAGGCGTGGGACGCCCGCGCCGCCGAGGCGACCGAAGCGCTCGTTCGGCTGGAAGCCCGCATCGCTGCGCTCGACTCCGAACATGCCGGGGTCGTCGGCGCTCCGGCTGCCCTGACCGCCCGGCTCCAGGCGGTCGAAGCTGACCTCGCCGAGGCCGAGGCCGCGCGCGGCGCTGCCAGCGAGGCCGTGATGGCCGCCGACCTCGAACTCGCCGACCTCGACCGCGCGGCACGCGCCGCAGCAGCCCGCGTCGCCGACCTGCGCGAGGCCCGGGGTGGGGCAACCGCCGCCCATGCCGCTGCCCGCGCTGCCCTCGACCGGATCCTCGCCGAGGCCGGCGGCGAGCCGGAAGCCCCCGCCGACTGCTCCGATGAAGCTGCGCTCGCTGCGCGCGCCGGCGCACTCGAGGCCCTGGTCGCCGAACGCGAGCGGATGGGGCCGGTCAACCTCGTCGCTGCCGAGGAACTGGCGGCGCTCGAAGACAGCCTCGCCCGCCAGAAGGCCGAGAGGGCCGAGCTCGAAACCGCGGTCGCGCGGCTCAGGGGCTCGATCGGCGTCCTCAACCGCGAGGCCCGCGCCCGCCTGACCGAGGCCTTCACCGCCGTCGACCGCGCCTTCCGCGAGCTGTTCCAGACCCTGTTCGAGGGCGGCGCTGCCGAGCTCCGCCTCGTCGACAGCGACGATCCGCTCGAGGCCGGTCTCGAGATCCGCGCCCAGCCCCCGGGCAAGAAGCTGCAGTCGCTCGGCCTCCTCTCCGGCGGCGAGCAGGCGCTCACCGCAATCGCCCTCATCTTCGCGCTGTTTCGCACCCGGCCTGCGCCCATCTGCGTGCTCGACGAGGTGGACGCCCCGCTCGACGACGCCAATGTCGAGCGCTTCTGCCGCCTCCTCGCCCACATGGCCGAGGCCACCACCACCCGCTTCCTCATTGTCACGCACAACATGATCAGCATGGCTGCCATGCACCGCCTCTACGGCGTCACCATGGGCGAACCGGGGGTTTCCCAGCTCGTGAGCGTGCAACTGGCCGAGGCCACCGACCTGCTCGCCGCTTGACCTTCGCAGCGACTGCCCCTAACCGCGCCGGGACATTTCGGCGGAGCGCGTGCACTGCCGGATGCTGGTCCGTCTGGCGACATGGGGCACCTTCCGTGACCGACCCGGCCGAAAGGCGTGCGAGCGAGGATCTCGACGCGCGCATCGCGGCGGCGAAGGCGCGGCATGCCCCGCAGGCCCGGCAGGTCGCGGCATCCGCGCTGGCGCGCGGCACGCGATACGCGGCGGAAATCGCGGTCGCGACCGTCGTCGGCTTCGGGCTTGGCTGGTTCCTCGACCGCCAGCTCGGGACCGGTCCCTGGCTCGCCATCCTCTTCCTCATGCTGGGAGTGGCGGCGGGCTTCCGCAATCTCCTGCGCGCGGTCGAGCAGGAAACGCGGGCAGTCGAGGCCGAGGGCAGGGCGGAGCTGGCAGCCGCCAGCGGCCCGGAACGGAAGGCGAAGGGCGGTCCGGCAGGATCCCCCGGGGCGGAGTGAGAGAAGCGAGAGAATGGCAAGCCCGCTCGAACAGTTCGCGATCAGGCGCTACGCCGACCTGAGCGTCGGCGGGGTTGACGCGAGCTTCACCAATGCCGCCCTGTTCATGCTGGTCGCTCTCGCTGCGCTCACCCTCTTCATGTGGCTTGGCACCCGCAACGCCGGCCTCGTCCCCAACCGCTGGCAGGCCGCGCTCGACACGCTCCACGAGTTCGTCGCCGGCATGATCGACGAGAATATCGGGCCCAGGGGCAAGGCCTATCTGCCGTTCATCTTCTCGCTCTTCATGTTCATCCTGGCCTGCAACATCATCGGCCTGTTCCCGTTCAGCTACACCGTCACCAGCCACCTCGCGGTCACGGCGGCGCTCGCCGGCTTCATCTTCATCATGACGATCGTCATCGGCTTCTGGCGCCACGGGCTCCACTTCTTCTCGCTGTTCGTCCCGCCCCAGACGCCGGTCGTGCTGCTGCCGCTCATCATCCTGATCGAGCTGATCTCCTTTCTGTCGCGGCCGGTCACGCTGGCCGTTCGTCTGTTTGCCAACATGACGGCAGGTCACATCCTCCTCAAGGTTTTCGCCGGCTTCGTCATTTCGCTCGGGCTGGCCGGCGGCGGCCTGGTCGCGCTCGGCATCCTGCCGCTCGCCATGAACGTGGCGCTGTTTGCGCTCGAACTGCTGGTGGCCGTGGTGCAGGCCTATGTCTTCGCGCTTCTCACCTGCGTGTATCTGAACGACTCCATCAACCTCGAACACTGAGAAGGACACATCATGGACGCAGCTGCGGCGAAACTCATCGGCGCCGGGATCGCAACCTTCGGCATGGGCCTTGCCGCCCTCGGCGTCGGCATCATCTTCGGCCTGTTCCTGTCGGGCGCGCTCCGCAACCCGGCCGCCGCCAATGCCCAGCGGCCGAACCTGCTGTTCGGCTTCGCGGTCACCGAGGCGCTCGGCATCTTCTCCTTCCTCGTCGCGCTCATCCTCCTCTTCGTCGTCTGACCGGCGGCCGCGGCGGAGCAGCCCCATGCCCCAGTTCGACCCCTCGGTCTTCGCACCCCAGATCATCTGGCTGGTTCTCGTGTTCGCGGCGCTCTACCTCGTCGCGTCGCGCGCCCTGCCCAGGGTCGAGCGGGTGGTCGAGGACCGGCGCGCCCGGATCGCCGCCGATCTCGCTGCTGCCGAGCGGGCAAGGTCCGAGGCCGATGCCGCCGCAACCGGCCGCACCGCCGAGCTTGGCGAGGCCCGGGCGGACGCGCTGAAGCTGACGGGCGCCGCCCGCGCCGAGGCAGACGCCCGCATCGCCCAACGGCTGGCCGAGGCCGAGGCGGCCCTTGCCGAGAAGGCGCGCGCCGCCGAGGCGGCCCTTGCCACCGCGCGCATCGAGGCGATCGCCGCGCTCGACGAAGTGGCAGCCGAGGCCGCCACCGACATGGTGGGCAAGGTGGCGGGCCTCGAGGTCGCCGTCGAAGAGGCCCGCGACGCGATCCGGAAGGTGGCAGCCTGACATGGCAGCGCAAGACATCGCAACCGAAGCAGCCCACGGCGCCGAGGCGTCCCCCGCCGCCCACGAGGCCTTCCTCGGGCTCGACAGCTACGGCTGGGTCGCCCTTGCCTTTCTGCTGTTCGTCGTCGCGCTGTGGCGGCTGGGTGCCTTCTCGGCCATCATCGGTGCGCTCGACAGCCGGGCCGCAAAGGTCAGGGCCGATCTCGCCGAGGCCGAAGCGCTCAAGGCCGAGGCCAAGGCGATCCTCGACAAGGCGGCAGCCGAGGCTGAACAGGCCCGCCGCGATGCTGCCGACATGCGCGCCCGCGCCGAGGCCGATGCCGCCCGCATCCTCGCCGGCGTTGATGACGAGGCGGCAGCCGCGATTGCCCGGGCCACGCGGCTGGCCGAAGACCGGATCGCGGCTGCGCAGCGCACGGCCGAAGCCGAGCTTCGCGCCCGCGCCACCGAGCTTGCGACTCGCGCCGCCAGGATCCTCCTCGAGGCGCGCCGCGAGGATCTGAAGAGCCTGACCGACTCGGCAATTGCGGGGCTCGACCGCCGCCCCTAACTGGCGGGGGATGGGTCTCGCGCCGTCCCCGTTTCACCCTCCCCCGGCCATGTCCCTGCCGTCGGAGCTGGTGGCGGCCAGCTACAACATCCACAAGGCGGTCGGCACCGACGGCCTGCGCCGGCCAGACCGGATCCTCGACGTCCTCGACGAGATCGGCGCAGATCTCGCCGTCCTCCAGGAGGCCGACCTCCGCTTCGGCCTGCGCCACGCCACGCTCCCGGCGGACGCGCTGGCGGGGCGGGGCTGGCGCCACGTCCCGTTCGACCACAGGGGTCAGAGCCTCGGCTGGCATGGCAATGCCGTCCTCGTCCGCGGACCCCTGCAGCTCTTCCGCCACCGGCGGATCCGCCTGCCGGCGCTCGAACCGCGGGGCGCCGTGCTCGCCGACATCGGCCCGCCCGGGCCGCCAGGCCAGCTGCTCCGCGTCGTCGGCATGCATCTCGATCTCTCCGGTATTCGCCGTGCCCAGCAGGCCCATGCCGTCCTGCGCCGCCTCGCGGCTGCACCCGGCGATCCGCCGGTCCTCGCCATGGGCGATCTCAACGCCTGGAACGAAGGCGATCGCTGCCTCGCGCGCCTCGGCGCCGGCCTGCGCCCGCTTCCGCTGCCGCCGAGCTTCCCGTCGCGCCTGCCGCTGGGCCGCCTCGACCGGATCTTCGTGAGCCCCGGGCTCGACGTGCGCGACTGCGGGGTCCACGCCAGCCCGCTCGCTCGGGTCGCCTCCGATCATCTCCCCGTCTGGGTGCGCCTCGGCCTTGCGCCGTGACTCTCGCCGATGTCCTGCTTGCGCTCGCGGCCGCGCTCGCACTCGGCTGGCTCGTGCTCCGACGCATGTCCCGGCTGCCGCCAGCCGATCCGCGGCCGAGA
>CALLWN010000258.1 GCA_938016505.1 uncultured Sphingomonadaceae bacterium | reverse complement strand
TGCACGGCCCTGACCAGCCGCCTGACCTGCGCCGGGTTGGCATAGCCCGACGTGTCGGAAAGCCCGACCTCGTCGCAGCCCAGCGCGATCAGCCGTTCGGCGAGCGCGACCACCTTCGCCTCGGGCACCTCGCCCTCGAGCGTGCAGCCGAAGGCTGTCGAGACCGCGCCCTCGAACTGCGGCCGCTGGCCGGCGGGAAGGTCGGCCAGCAGGTCGACAATCCGGGCCACTTCGTCGAACACCTGCTGATGGGTGCGCCGCAGGTTCTTCATGCTGTGCGTCTCGGACGCCGACAGCGGCAGCGTCAGCTTGTCGGCGCCGGCTTCAAGCGCCGCCTCTGCCCCCTTCGCGTTCGGGACCAGAACGGCGACATGGAGCCCGGGGTGGCGCGCTTTCGCCGCGCGCACCACCTCGCCGGTGTCGGCAAGCTGCGGGAGCAGCTGGGCCGGCACGAAGCTCCCCACCTCGATCTCGCGCACGCCGGCTTCGACGAGCGCGCCGATCCAGGCGAGCTTGGCGGCAGTCGGCATCACCGGCCGGATGGACTGCAGCCCGTCGCGCGGACCCACTTCGGAGACCAGCACGTCGATCCCTTCCATCAGCTTCATGGCGCACCTCTTTCCATCACCCGCTTGTCCGGACATATTGGGCGCAACTGCCGAAGGGAGCAAGAATGGTCGGACCGCTCGAGGGGATCCGTGTCGTCGAATTCACCCACATGGTCATGGGGCCGGCGGCAGGGCAGATCCTGGCCGATCTCGGCGCCGATGTCGTCAAGGTGGAGCCCATCGGCGGGGACGCGACCCGGCGGCTGCTCGGCTCGGGCGCGGGCTACTTCCCGATGTACAACCGCGGCAAGCGGTCGATCTGCCTCGACCTCAAGCATCCCTCCGGCCTCGAGGTGGCCAAGCGTCTTGCGACCACGGCCGACATCCTCATCGAGAACTACCGTCCCGGCGCGATCGACCGGCTGGGTCTCGGCTGGGAAGCGCTCCGCCCCCTGAACCCCGGTCTCATCCATGTGTCCGAGAAGGGCTTTCTCGCCGGCCCCTATGAACAGCGCACCGCGCTCGACGAAGTCGCGCAGATGATGGGCGGGCTCGCCTACATGACCGGGCCGCCGGGCCGGCCACTTCGCGCGGGGGCCTCCGTCATCGACGTGGCCGGCGGCATGTTCTCGGTCATCGGCGCGCTTGCCGCACTGCACGAGCGCAACCGCACCGGCCAGGGTCGCAAGGTGACCGCCGCGCTGTTCGAGACGACCGTCTTCCTCGTCGGCCAGCACATGGCCCAGAAGGCCGTGACCGGCGTGCCGGCGGCACCCATGCCGGCGCGGATCTCGGCCTGGGCCATCTACGACGTGTTCGAGACTGCCGATGACCCGCTGTTCGTCGGCGTGGTGACCGACGCGCTGTGGGAGAAGTTCTGCGCACTCTTCGACCTGCCCGAGCTCTGGGGGCGCACCGAATGGCGCACCAACAATGCCAGGGTGCGGGCGCGCGACGAGATCCTGCCCGTGGTGCGCGCCCGCCTGAAGCAGTTCAGCCGCGCCGAGCTCATCGCCCGGCTCGAAGGCTCGGGGCTCCCGTTCGCGCCCATCGGCCGGCCCGAGGACCTGTTCGACGATCCCCACCTGCTCGCCTCCGGCGGGCTTCAGCCCGTCACGCTCGACGATGGCACCCTCACCCTCCTGCCGCTGGTGCCGGTCAGCCTCGATGATGCCCGCCCGGCCTCCTCTGGCGAGCTGGCGAGGCCGGGCGAACATACCGATTCGATCCTGGCCCGCCTCGGCATCGACCCGGCGCCGCTCAGGGCGATGGGCGCAGTCGGCTGATTGCCCGCTTCGGGCTACTGGCTGCGCGAGAGCGCCCGCATCGCCCGGTCGAGCCCCTCGAGGGTGAGCGGGAACATCCGGTCGCCCATCAGCGCCTTCATCATCTGGATCGACTGGGAATGCGCCCAGTGCTGCTCGGGGATGGGGTTGAGCCAGACCGAACTGTGGTAGACGCCCGTCAGTCGTTCCATCCACACTTGCCCGGCCTCCTCGTTCCAGTGCTCGACCGAGCCGCCGGGATAGCTGATCTCGTAGGGGCTCATCGACGCATCGCCCACGAACACCAGCTTGTAGTCGTGCGGGTAGGTGTGCATCACCTCGAACGTCGGCGTGCGCTCCGACCAGCGCCTGCGGTTGTCCTTCCACAGTGCCTCGTAGGGGCAGTTGTGGAAATAATAATATTCGAGATGCTTGAACTCCGCCCGCGCCGCCGAGAACAGCTCCTCGCACAGCTTGACATGCGGGTCCATCGAGCCGCCGACATCAAGGAACAGCAGCAGCTTGACCGCATTGTGCCGCTCGGGGCGCATCACGATGTCGAGCCAGCCCTGCCTTGCAGTGCCCTGGATGGTCGCATCGAGATCGAGCTCGTCGGCTGCACCCTCGCGGGCGAACTTCCGCAGACGCCGGAGCGCCACCTTGATGTTGCGGGTGCCAAGCTCGACGCTCGAGTCGAGGTTCCGGAACTCGCGCCTGTCCCAGACCTTCACGGCCCGGTTGTTGCGGTTCTCGTCCTGGCCGATGCGCACGCCTTCCGGGTTGTAGCCATGGGCGCCGAAGGGCGAGGTGCCCCCCGTGCCGATCCACTTGCTGCCGCCCTCGTGCCGCCCCTTCTGCTCCTCGAGCCGCTTTTTCAGCGTCTCCATGATCTCCTCCCAGGAGCCGAGCGCTTGGATCTTCGCCATCTCCTCTTCGGTGAGATGCAGTTCGGCGACCTTTCGGAGCCACTCCTCGGGGATCTCGACAATGCCCGTGTCGATCACGGTCTCGAGGCCCTTGAAGACCTTGCCGAACACCTGGTCGAACCGGTCGAGCAGGCCCTCGTCCTTCACGTAGACGCTGCGGGCGAGATAGTAGAATTCCTCAACCCGTCTTTCGATCACACCGGCCTTCAGCGCCTCGAGCAGGAGAAGATGCTCCTTGAGTGAGGCCGGGATCCGCGCTGCACGAAGCTCGTCGAGGAAGGCGAGAAACATCAGCCAAGCCCCTTGCCGCGCGCCGGCAACGGCGCCGCCCGGACCTGTCCGCCGTCTTCCGAAACCGCGATGCGCCCGCGGGGCTTCATGTCCGCCACATTCCGGTCCTGTCACTTGTCAGCGCTCACCCGGCGCTGCATCGGCTCTAGCCGTTCCTGACGCAATGATGACGGGTCGGCAAGTGGGCGCCCACCTGCTGCCTGTCGGGAAGGGGAGGTGGAAATGACGTTTAGCTGGCCGGAGTTCACGGGCAAGCGCGTGCTGGTCACCGGTGGCAGCCAGGGCATCGGCCTTGCAACCGCGCGCGCCTTCTCGGCCAATGGCGCCGAGGTTGCCATCACCGGGACCCGCGCGTCGCCTTCCGACTATGCCGAGGATCTTTCGGGTCTGGCCTATCATCAGGCCGATTTCTCCCAGCCCGGGATCGCCCCGGCGCTGATCGCAGCGACCGGCCCGCTCGACGTGCTCGTCAACAATGCCGGCACCGGCAGCCGCGACGAATATTCGCCCGAGGGTTTTCGCGCGGTGCTCGAGGTCAATCTTGCAAGCGTCATGGACCTCTGCCTTGCGGCGCACGCGGGGCTCAGGGCGCGCGCCGGGGCGATCGTCAACATGGGCTCGCTTTCGAGCTTCCTCGCGCTCCGGGAAACCCCAGCCTACACGGCCTCCAAGGCGGGTCTGCTGGGGCTCACCCGCGCGCTTGCCGACAAGTGGGCGCCCGACCGGATCCGGGTCAACATGGTGGCCCCGGGCTTCATCCGCACCCGCATGACCGAGATGCAGCGCAGCGACGCAGACTATGAGAAGCGGCTCCTCAGGGCCGTGCCGCAGCGGCGCTGGGGCGAGCCAGAGGAAGTCGCCCAGTGCGTCCTCTTCCTCGCCTCCCCCCGCGCCCCCTACGTAACCGGCCAGTCGCTTGCGATCGACGGCGGGCTGATGCTCCGCTAGCGGGCAGCTTCGGCCGGCGCGGCGGCAGGCGGCGGCGTTGCGGCCTCCGCCTTCGCGGCCTCGACGTCGGCGATGGCACGCTCGACCGCTTCGGTGCTGCGCGCCTCGGCAGCGGGCCGCTCCGCGCCCTTGTCGTTGCAACCGCACAGCAGCAGCACCGGCATCACCGCGACCGCAAGCTGCGTGGGCGTCATGGCCGCACCATGGGAGAACCCGTCGGGTCTGGATCCGGGGTGGCCTCCGTCGGTTCCGGCTCCTCGTCGTCCCAGTCTTCGTCCATCAGCGGCGGGTTGCCGTCATAAAGCTCCGCGAGCCGCAGCTGGAGCCACGCCGAACGGATGGTCGCATAGTCGTCGGCAGAGCCCCGGCGGATCTGCTCGCCGCGCTCGATGAGCTCGGCGCGCTGGTCGATCACGCGCACCAGGATCTGCATCGTCGACTGGGTGTTGTTGAGGATCGCGCCTGACCCGAAGCCAACCGGGTCAACCAGGAACTCCGTCACCAGCGAAATCCCGTCGCGCAGCGTCGAAGGGCCGAAGACCGGCAGCATCAGGAACGGCCCCGAGGGGATGCCCCATACCGCGAGCGTCTGGCCGAGATCATGGCGCTGCTCGTCGAGGCCCATCTGGCTTGCCTCATCGATCGTCCCGACCCCGCCGAGCACCGTGTTGATGACAAACCTGTCGAGCGCCCGGAATGCGCTCTGGGGCTTGCCCTGGGCCACCGCGTTCAGGCCATTGAGCGGCTCGCCGAGGTGGCGGTAGAAATTGTTGACCGCGCGCCGCATCGGCGAAGGCACTGCCGCGCGATAGGCGGCCGCCGGCGGCCGGACGACCAGCCGGTCGAGCTCGGTATTGAACGCATGAACCCTGCGATTGAGCGTCTCCAGCCGGTCCTCGCCCGCCCGATCGAGACTGGCGCCCCGCGCGAACCGCTGCTCCGCTGTTGTCGCACAACCGGCAACCAGGAGCGCAAGGGCAAGAAGGGCAGGAAGGCGCACGCGGATGTCCCTAGGCGCGGCCGTGCCAGCGCTCAAGCGTTGCTCCATGCCGGCAGCCATTGACGAGACTTAAAGCTTTCTTTAACTGATGCCCGCCATGGATCGTCCGCTCGCCCTGTTCGCAGCTCTCGCGGATCCGTCGCGGCTGCGGATCCTCCTGCTCGTGCGTCACGTCGACCTCGCCATGGGCGAGCTGGCCGAAGTGTTGCGCCAGAGCCAGCCGAGGGTGTCCCGGCATGTGCGGATCCTTGCCGAGGCGGGCCTCGTCAGCCGCCAGAAGGAAGGCGCCTATGCGTTTGTCGTGCGGTCGCGAACGGCCGAGGCCGAGGCCGTGCTCGCAATGATCGACGCGATCATCGGTGATCGTGACCCGATCGCGCCCGAGCGGGCCCATCTGGCCGACGTTCGCGCGGCCCGCCAGCGGGCGCTCGACCGATGGTTTGCCGACCACGCTGCCGAATGGGACCTCATGCGCAACCTCGAGGCCCCGGCCGAGGCGGTGGAAGGCGCGCTGGTCGAACTTGCCTGCGCCCGCGGTGTCAAACGGTTGCTCGATATCGGGACGGGAACGGGCCGCATCCTCGAGCTTCTCGGGCCGCATGCCGTGGCGGCCGCCGGCGTCGACCGCTCGCCCGAGATGCTGCGGATCGCGCGCACGCGCCTTGATGCGGCCGGGCTTCAGGGCCTCGAGATTCGCCAGGCCGACATGGCCGATCTGCCCTTTGCTGAAGCTGCGTTCGACACGGTCGTCATCCACCAGGTGCTGCACTTCAGCGAGGATCCGGCCGCAGCGCTGCGCGAGGCGGCACGCGTGCTTGCGCCGGGGGGACAGCTGCTGGTGGTCGACTATGCCCCGCACGCGGAAGAAGAGTTGCGGACCCGCTACCGTCATGTCCGGCTCGGTTTCGCGCCCGAGGTGATGGCGCAGCAGATCGAGGCCGCCGGCCTCGCCATCGGGGAAAGCCGCCGGGTTGCCGGCCCCCGTCTCGCCGTTCATCTCTGGCAGGGAGTGAAGCCATGACGATGCCGTTTCCGCACGCCCGCCCGATGCTTCCACTCGCGCTCCCGGCCGACTCCATCGACATCAGCTTCGAGTTCTTCCCGCCCAAGACGCCTGCCATGGCGGAAACGCTGTGGGCGTCGGTCGCCGAGCTGGCTCCGCTCGGCCCGCGCTTCGTGTCGGTGACATATGGCGCCGGCGGCTCGACGCGCGAGCGCACCCACGCGACAGTCACCCGGATCCAGGCCGAGACCGGTGTGCCGGTCGCAGCGCACCTCACCTGCGTCAACGCCAGCCGCGACGAGATTGACGATATCGCGCGCCGCTACTGGGACGAAGGGGTTCGCCACATCGTGGCGCTGCGCGGCGATCCGCCTCCAGCAGGCGATGGCGGCAAGCCACGATTCATCCCCCGCGCCGATGGCTACAACGATGCCGCCGAACTTGTCGCCGGCCTCACCCGCGTCGCGCCGTTCGAGCTCTCGGTCGGGGCCTATCCGGAAGTGCACCCCGAGGCCGCCAGCGCCGAGGCCGATCTTGCCCATCTCAAGCGCAAGTTCGATGCAGGGGCCATCCGCGCCATCACCCAGTTCTTCTTCGAGCCCGAAACCTTCCTGCGCTTTCGCGACCGCGCCGTCGCCGCCGGGATCGCCGGCGAGATCGTGCCGGGCATCCTTCCCGTCAGCAATTATGCGTCGACGGTCCGCATGGCGGAAATGACCGGCACCAGCATTCCCTCCTGGCTTCCCGAACTGTTCGCCGATCTCGACGAGCATCACGAGGCGCGCGCGCTCGTCGCTGCGACCGTGGCCGCCGAACAGGTGCGCCGGCTGGTTGCCGAGGGCGTGCGCCATTTCCACTTCTACACGCTCAACCGTGCCGGCCTGAGCTATGCCATCTGCCATCTTCTCGGAAAGCGCCCCCGATGACCAGCCCCGATCCCGCCATCGCCCCGTCTGATGCCGAAGCCGCCTTCCTGGAAGCGCTTGCCCAGCGCATCCTCGTCAAGGACGGACCCTATGGCACGGCCATCCAGGCGCTCGGCCTGTGCGAAGCCGACTATCGCGGCGACCTCGAGGTCAGCCATGACCAGAAAGGCAACAACGACATCCTCAACCTGACCCGGCCCGATGCCATCGCCGGAATCGCTCGCGCCTACGCCGAGGCCGGCGCCGATCTCCTCGCCACCAACACGTTTAACGCCAACGCGATTTCGCAAGGCGACTATGGCACCCAGCAGCTCGTGCCCGAGCTCAACCGGGCTGCCGCCCGCATCATCCGCACGGTGGCCGACGAGGCGATGGCACGGGACGGCCGCCGGCGGTTCGTCGCCGGCGCGCTCGGTCCCACCAACAAGACGCTCTCGCTGTCGCCGCGGGTGGAGGACCCGGGCTTCCGCGAGGTCGATTTCGATGGCGTGAAGGCGGTCTACCGCGAGCAGATCGACGCCCTCCTCGAGGGAGGGGTCGATTTCATCCTGATCGAGACCGTTTTCGACACGCTCAATGCCAAGGCGGCCGCCATGGCGGCGATGGAAGCCGAAGAGGCGCTCGGGCGCCGGGTGCCGCTTCTGCTCTCTATGACGCTCACCGATCTTGCCGGGCGCAACCTCTCGGGCCAGACGGTCGAGGCCTTCTGGGTCTCGCTCGCCCACACCCGGCCGCTTGCCGTCGGGCTCAACTGCTCGTTCGGCGCGACCGAGCTCCGCCCCCATGTCGCGAGCATGGCGCGGATCGCCGAGGCACCGCTCCTCGTCTATCCCAATGCCGGGCTGCCCAACGCGTTCGGCGGCTATGACGAGGCGCCCCAGACCACCGCCAGCCTGGTTCGGCAGTGGGCCGAGGCGGGGCTCGCCAACATCATCGGCGGCTGCTGCGGCACGACCGCTGCCCACATTGCGGCCATCCGCGCCGCAGTTGATGGACTTCCGCCACGCCCCATCCCCGAACCTTCCCGGGCCCTGCGCCTGTCCGGGCTCGAGGCGTTCGCATTCGCATGACAGCCCCTGCCATCGCCCCCCGCCCCGTCGCCCAGCCGCAGCCAGCGCCAGCGCCGGCTGCTGCGGCGTCGCGTTTCATCAACATCGGCGAGCGCACCAACGTCACGGGCTCGGCGCGCTTCAAGAAGCTCATCATCGCGGGCGACTATGCCGCCGCGCTCGAGGTCGCGCGCGAGCAGGTCGAGAACGGCGCCCAGGTGATCGATGTCAACATGGACGAAGGCCTTCTCGACAGCGAGGCCGCCATGACGACCTTCCTGCGCCTGCTGGCAGCCGAGCCCGACATTGCCCGGGTGCCGCTCATGATCGACTCCTCCAAATGGTCGGTCATCGAGGCCGGCCTCAAGTGCGTGGCGGGCAAGGCGATCGTCAACTCGATCAGCCTGAAGGAGGGCGAGGCGCCCTTCCTCGCCCATGCCCGCACCTGCCGGCGCTACGGAGCAGCGGTCGTCGTCATGGCGTTCGACGAGACCGGCCAGGCCGACTCCGCCGACCGCAAGGTCGAGATCTGTGCCCGCGCCTATGACCTCCTCGTCGGCGACGGCTTTCCCGCGCACGACATCATCTTCGATCCCAACATCTTCGCGGTGGCCACCGGGATCCCCGAGCATGACCGCTACGCGCTCGACTTCATCGAGGCCTGCACCCGCATCAAGGCCCGTTGCCCCGGCGCGCGCATCTCGGGAGGCCTCTCCAACCTCTCCTTCGCCTTCCGCGGCAACGAGACGGTCCGCCGCGCGATGCACAGCGTCTTCCTCTACCATGCCATCCCTGCCGGGCTCGACATGGCGATCGTCAACGCCGGCCAGCTCGATGTCTACGACGCGCTCGACCCCGAGCTGCGCGAGGCCTGCGAGGATGTGATCCTCATGCGCCGCGCCGATGCGACCGACCGGCTCATCGCGCTGGCCTCGCGGTTCAGCAACCGCGCCGGAGCTGCAGACAAGGCGACCGACGAATGGCGCAGCCTCCCGGTCAGGGAGCGGCTCGCCCACGCCCTCGTCCACGGCATCGACGCCCATGTCGTCGCCGACGCGGAAGAGGCCCGGCTCGCCGCAGCCCGCCCGATCGACGTGATCGAGGGGCCGCTCATGGATGGCATGAACATTGTCGGTGACCTGTTCGCGACCGGCAAGATGTTCCTGCCCCAGGTGGTCAAGTCTGCCAGGGTCATGAAGAAGGCGGTCGCCCACCTCGTCCCCTATATCGAGGCCGAGAAGGAAGAGGGTGCAGCGCCCAAGGCCCGGATCGTCATGGCCACCGTCAAGGGCGATGTCCACGACATCGGCAAGAACATCGTCGGGGTCGTCCTCCAGTGCAACAATTTCGAGGTGATCGACCTCGGCGTCATGGTGCCGTGGACGAAGATCCTCGAGACCGCGCGCGAGGCCAATGCCGACATGATCGGCCTCTCGGGCCTCATCACGCCTTCGCTCGACGAGATGGTGACCGTTGCGACCGAAATGGAGCGCGCCGGCATGGCGATGCCCCTCCTCATCGGCGGGGCTACCACATCGAGGGTCCACACCGCGCTCCGGATCGCGCCGGCCTATTCCGGCCCCGTCATCCATGTGCTCGATGCGTCGCGCGCTGTCGGGGTCTGCTCGACCCTCGTCTCCGAGACCCTGCGCGACCGCTATGTCGCCGAAGTCGCCAACGATTATGACGCCATCCGCACCCAGCGCAGCGGCGGCCAGTCCGAGCTTGCAACGCTCGCCGAGGCACGCGCCAACGCGCTCGTCATCGACTTTGCCGCCGAGCCTCCGGTCCCGCCGGCGATGACCGGGCGCCGCGTCTACGACGACTGGCCGCTCGAGGCGCTCGTGCCCTTCATCGACTGGACCCCCTTCTTCCGCGCCTGGGAGCTGCACGGCACCTTCCCCGCGATCCTCGACGACCCGGTGGTGGGCGAGGCGGCGCGCAACCTCTGGCGCGATGCCCAGGCGATGCTCGAGCGGATCGTCAGCGAAAAGTGGCTGGTGGCCAAGGGCGTCGCAGCGATCTGGCCAGCCCGGCGCGATGGCGACGACATCCTCGTCTTCGCCGACGAAGCGCGCGCAGCGCCGCTTGCCCGCCTCCCCTTCCTCCGCCAGCAGGTGAAAAAGCGCGAGGGCCGCACAA
>CALLWN010000257.1 GCA_938016505.1 uncultured Sphingomonadaceae bacterium | reverse complement strand
GATCCGCACCTGCCCGTCGGCGACTTCGGCGTCGCGGCCGTTCTCCGGCTGCCCGGTCTCGCCCTTGCGTCCCATGATCTCCATCTCCGGTCAGCCGGCTTCAGGCCTGTAGAGACGGCTGGATCGGCGCCGGATTCACTTGGGCGGGCACAACCGGCTTGGGCTGCGGCTTGATCCGGTCAAGCTCGCGGTACAGCTGGATCCGGGTCACGCGCAGGCCGGGGACCCCGGCCCGGTCGACCGCCTGCTGCCAGAGCTCCAGCTCCTCGGGCGAAAGTCCGTAGCGCGCGCAGGCTTCCGAGGCGGTCAGCAGACCGCCGTTGACTGCGGCCAGAACCTCCGCCTTGCGCCGCACGACCCAGCGGGTGGTGGTGGGCGGCGGGAGGTCGGCAAGCGTGATCCGCGCGCCTCCAGGCCCCGGAACCGAGACGGGCCGCGCCGCGTTCGCGAGGCTTTCGGCGCTCGGTGCGAGGGCGTCCGTTCCGTCCCTGTTGTGGCGGCCCTTTGGCCAGTCCACTGCGCGCCCCCGGTAATGAGTGGTCATTGCAAGTACCTCCGCGCGTCGTTGTCGGCAGGCGCTTCAGCGGGCGGGCGGAGACTCAGGGCAGCTTCAGCGCAGGCGGTTGCAGGCGCTGGCCAGCGCCCCCATCTGCCACACCAGCCGCCGAGCAGTCCGACCCACTCAAACGCGTTGCCATCGGTCGCAGAAACGGCACATCTGTGCCGGTCTTGAGCCGATCCATTTGGGAGGTTAGCTGATAGATCGTGAACCGTCTGCAAACTTTTGTGACCTCGGCGACAGCGCGTAACACGCCAGACATGTGTGATCGGGTCCTCGCCGATGTGCTGGAGACCCTTCCGCAAGCGGGCGAGCGCGTCGTCGTCGCGATGTCGGGCGGGGTCGACTCCAGTGTCGTCGCAGCGCTTGCGGCCGCACGGGGTTGCGAGACGGTCGGGGTCACCATGCGCCTGTCCGACAGCGACACTGCGCCGCAACGTGCAGGCTCCTGCTGCGCCGGGGCCGACATCGCCGATGCCCGCTCGGTCGCCGACCGCCTCGGCATCGCCCACTATGTGCTCGACTATCAGTCGGCGTTCCGCGCCGAGGTGATGGAGGCCTTCGCCGATTCCTACCTCGCCGGCCGCACGCCGGTGCCGTGCATCAGCTGCAACCAGACGGTGAAGTTCCGCGATCTCGTGCAGGTGGCGGACGACCTCGGGGCTGCACGGCTACTGACCGGCCACTATGTCCGCCGGCTCGACGGCGTCGACGGTGCCGAACTCCATCGCGGCGTGGATCCGGCGAAAGACCAGAGCTACTTCCTGTTCGCGACCACCCGATCGCAACTCGGGCGGCTTGGGTTCCCGCTCGGCGGGCTCGACAAGGCTGCAACCCGCGCCCTGGCCCGGCATTTCGGTCTTGGCGTCGCCGGCAAACCCGACAGCCAGGACATCTGCTTCGTGCCCGGCGGCGACTATCGGGCTGTGGTCCGCAAGCTGCGCCCGCACGCCGAGCGGCCCGGCGAGATCGTCGATCTCGAAGGCCGGGTGATCGGCCGGCACGCCGGGCTGATCGGCTTCACCGTCGGCCAACGACGCGGGCTCGAGATCGGCGGGCTGGCCGAGCCGCTCTACGTGGTCCGCCTCGAGCCGGAGACGAACCGGGTCGTCGCCGGCCCGCGCGCCGCGCTGGCGGTCGGTGCCGTCTGGCTGGAGTCGCTCAACTGGCTCGGCCCGCCGATCCCGCCCGAAGGTCTCGCGGTCGAGGTAAAGCTGAGGTCGCTCGCGCCACTCGTGCCGGCGCGGATTCATGGGGGCAACGGCGCGCCGTGGATCGCGCTTGAGGTGCCGCAGTTCGGCGTCGCGCCCGGCCAGGCCGCGGTGTGCTACGCGGGCACGCGGCTTCTCGGCGGCGGGTTCATGATCCGGACTGCGGCTCCTTCAGCCAGTTTTCCAGCCACTTGATCGAATAGTTCCCGGCGATGAAGTCGGGTTCGGCCATCAGCCTCTGGTGGAGCGGGATGGTGGTGCGAATCCCGCCGATCACGGTCTCCTCGAGCGCCCGGCGCATCCGCATCCGGGCTTCCTCGCGCGTGGTGCCCCACACGATGAGCTTGGCAACCAGGCTGTCATAATGAGGCGGCACGCGGTAGCCGCTGTAGAGCGCGCTGTCGATCCGGACGGCCATGCCGCCCGGGGCGTGGAAGTCGCTCACGAGGCCCGGCGCCGGCGCGAACGTCTCGGGGTCCTCGGCGTTGATCCGGCATTCGATCGCGTGGCCGTTCAGCCTCACCTCGTCCTGCCGCATCGACAGCGGCAGCCCGGCAGCGACCCGGATCTGCTCGCGCACCAGGTCAAGGCCGGTCACCATCTCGGTGACCGGATGTTCCACCTGGAGACGGGTGTTCATCTCGATGAAGAAGAACTGGCCGTCTTCCCACAGGAACTCGATCGTGCCCGCGCCGCGGTAACCCAGCTCCGCCATGGCGCGGGCGCAGCGTTCGCCCATCGCCTTGCGGTCCGCCTCCGAAAGGACGGGGGAGGGCGCCTCCTCCAGCACCTTCTGGTGCCGCCGCTGCAGCGAACAGTCCCGCTCGCCGAGGTGGATGGCATTGCCCTGGCCGTCGCCGAAGATCTGGAACTCGATGTGCCGCGGGTTGCCGAGATACTTCTCGACATAGACTGTGTCGTCGCCGAAGGCGGCCTTTGCCTCGCTGCGGGCCTGGCCGATCGCGGTCTCGAGCTCGTCCGCGTCGGGCACCACCTTCATGCCGCGCCCGCCGCCCCCGGCAGCGGCCTTGACCAGCACGGGGTAGCCGATCTCTGCGGCGACGGCCCGCGCCACGGCGAGGTCGGTGACCGGGCCATCGGAGCCGGGCACCAGCGGCAGCCCGAGCCTTGCTGCAGCTCTCTTTGCTTCCACCTTGTCGCCCATGATGCGGATATGCGCCGGGTCGGGCCCGATCCAGCCGATGCGGTGCTCACCCACGATCTCGGCAAAGCGCGCATTCTCGGACAAGAAGCCATAGCCGGGGTGGATCGCGTCGGCGTTCGAGATCTCGGCAGCGGCGATGATGTTGGGGATGTTCAAGTAGCTGTCGCGCGCCGGCGGCGGGCCGATGCAGATCGCCTCGTCGGCGAGCCGCACATGCTTGGCATTGGCATCGGCCGTGGAATGCACGGCGACCGTTCTGATCCCGAGGTCATGCGCGGCCCGGTGCACGCGAAGCGCAATCTCGCCCCGGTTGGCGATCAGGATCTTTCCGAACATGAAGCGGCGCGCCTACTCGACGATCACGAGCGGCTGGTCATACTCGACGGGCTGCTCATTCTCGACAAGGATCGCCTTGACCGTGCCAGCCCTCGGTGCCGCGATGGGGTTCATCACCTTCATCGCCTCGATGATGAGCAGCGTGTCGCCCTTGGCAACGGCCCGGCCGACGCTGACATAGGGCGCAGCACCCGGTTCCGGGGCAAGATAGGCCGTGCCCACCATTGGCGAGCGCACCAGCCCCGGGTGGTCGGCGGGCGGAGCCGCCGGGGCAACAGGTGCTGCGGCGGGGGCAGCCACCGGCGCTGCCGGGGCAGGTGCAGTCGCAACCGCGACCGTGCCGCTGCGGGCCACGCGGATCGCGCGGTCGCCATCATGCACCTCGATCTCGGTCAGGTTGGTCTCATCAAGGAGGCGGGCCAGTTCGCGAACGAGCTCGAGCTCGACCCGCATGCCATCGCCCACCCTTGCGGGTTTCTGTGTGTCGGTCATTGGCCACCCTCCTGCCCCAAGGCGGCCGCCGCGTCCAGCGCCAGCATGTAGGACAGCGCACCAAAGCCCTGGATCACGCCCCGCGCGACCGGCGAAATGTGGCTCCTGTGCCTGAAGGACTCCCGCGCCGCCGGGTTCGAGAGATGGACCTCGATGACCGGAGTCGGGATCGAGAGGATCGCATCGCGCAGGGCGACCGACGTGTGGGTGAAGGCGCCGGCGTTCAGCAGCACGGCAAGCGCACCGCGGTCGGCGGCCTCGTGCAGCCAGTCGACCAGATGGCCCTCATGGTTCGACTGGCGGGCGTCGAGGGTGAGCCCCAGCGCCTCGGCCCTGGCGTGAAGCCGCCCGATGATCTGGTCGAGCGTTTCGGCACCATAGATCTCGGGCTGGCGCAGGCCGAGTCGGTTCAGGTTCGGGCCATTGAGGACAAGGATGAGCGACACCGGGCCTCCCTCGGGCGTTGAGCCGCCCCGGGCAGCACCCTACAGGGGGCAACCATGGAAATCACCATCGAAGTCAATGGCGCGCCGCGCCATGTGCCCGCCGGCGTGACGCTTGCCTCGCTGGTCGAATCGCTCGCGCTCGCGCCCGGGCGTGTCGCTGTCGAGCGCAACCGCGAGATCGTGCCGATGAGCCAGTGGGCCGAGGTCGCGCTCGCCGAGGGCGACCGGCTCGAGATCGTCCATTTCGTCGGGGGCGGCGCACCCGGGCCCGTGCCCGACGACGGCTGGGAAGTCGCCGGCCGGCGCTTCCGCTCGCGGCTCATCGTCGGCACCGGAAAGTACCGTGACTATGCCCTCAACGCCGCAGCAGTCGAGGCCGCCGGCGCCGAGATCGTGACGGTCGCAGTCCGCCGGGTCAATCTTTCCGACCCGGACCAGCCCCGCCTGACCGACTTCATCGACCCGGCCCGGGTCACCTACCTCCCCAACACTGCCGGCTGCTTCACTGCAGAAGACGCCCTCCGCACGCTCCGGCTCGCCCGCGAGGCGGGGGGGTGGACCCTCGTCAAGCTCGAGGTGCTGGCCGACCAGAAGACCCTTTTCCCCGACGTGATCGAGACCATCCGCGCGACCGAAGTCCTCGTGAGGGAGGGGTTCGACGTGATGGTCTACACGAGCGATGACCCGGTCGTCGCCCGCCGCCTCGAGGAGGCGGGGGCCGCCGCAATCATGCCGCTCGGCGCCCCGATCGGCTCGGGGCTCGGCATCCAGAACCGGGTCAACATCCGCCTCATCGTCGAGCAGGCGAAGGTGCCGGTGCTGGTCGACGCTGGCGTCGGCACCGCGTCTGACGCCGCGATCGCGATGGAGCTCGGCTGCGACGGCGTTCTCATGAACACGGCGATCGCCGAGGCGCGCGACCCGGTCAGGATGGCACGGGCGATGAAGGCAGCGGTGGAGGCCGGGCGCGACGCCTGGCTTGCCGGACGGATGCCGCCCCGCCGCTATGCCGACCCGTCGAGCCCGCTCGCCGGGCTCATCTGAGCGCGATCAGATCACTCCGGCGAAGGCGCGCAGCAGCTCGGCGTAGAGCGGGCGCTTGAAGGGCACGATGAGATCGGGAAGCTCGGCCGGCTTCGCCCACTGCCAGGCGCGGAACTCCGGGTGGGCGGTTGCGATGTTGACGTCGGCGTCGGTGCCCAGAAAGCGCATCGCAAACCATTTCTGTCGCTGGCCGCGATACTTGCCGCCCCAGATCCGCCCCATCAGCTCGGGCGGAAGATCGTAGGAGAGCCACTCGCGGGCTTCAGCGATGAGGGTGGTCAGGTCGGGCCGGACCCCGGTCTCCTCCTCGAGCTCGCGAGAGGCCGCGGCCAATGGCTCTTCGCCGGGGTCGATCCCGCCCTGCGGCATCTGCCAGGCTTCCACGACCGAATCGAGCCGCTGGCCGACGAACACCCGGTTGTCGGCGTTGAGCAGCATGATCCCGACCCCCGGCCGATAGGGAAGGTTCACGCCACAAGCGCCTTCAGGTCGGCAAGCTGGCCGAGAAGATCGTCCTGGGCAGAGGGGATCCCGCCGCGCAGCTGCATGCAGCCGTGGATCTGCCCTGCGGCCTCGCGGAAGATGGTGCGGTGACCGGTTTCCACCAGGCGGGCGGCATAGGCCCGGCCCTGGTCGCGGAGCGGATCGAGCCCGCAGGTGAAGACCAGCGCCGGTGGCAGACCATCCCATTCCTCGGCATGGAGTGGCGAGGCCCAGCGGTGGCGAGGGTCGGGCGCATAGTGCCCCATGAACCAGATCATTGAGTCCCGCGTCAGCAGAAAGCCCTCGGCAAATTCCTCCATCGAGCCGCCCTCAGCCATCATGTCGGTGCCGGGGTAGATGAGCCATTGGGCAAGCAGCGGCACCTCGCGGGCCAGCTCGCGCGAGACCGCGGCAGCGAGATTGCCGCCAGCCGAATCGCCGGCGAGGATCTGCCCCGTCACCTTGTGGCCGATGGCGTCGGGCGAGCCGGCAACCCAGCGCGTGGCAGCAAGACAGTCTTCGGTTGCGGCCGGGAAGGGCGCTTCCGGCGCCAGCCGATAGTCGACCGAGACAACCGTCCAGCCGGTCTGGTGGGCAATCTCGGCACAGAGCGAATCGTGGGTTTCGATGTTGCCGATGACCCAGCCGCCGCCGTGGAAATAGGTGAGTACGGGGCCTTCGGCGGCAGGTGAGCTGGCTTGGTAGATCCGCACAGGCACCGGCCCGCCCGGCCCCGGGAAGGTCGTGTCGTCCCTGCGCTGGAGGGTGGGCGCGGGGCGCTCCATCGTCGCCGTCATCATCGCCATCATCTGCCGTGCCATCGGCGGGTCGACCTCGTGCATCGCCGGTCCGCCGGCCGACGCCATCAGGTTCAAGGCAGTCTGCACGTCCTCGCGAACGTAAGTCATGGCGGTCCTCCCTCAGGTCAGGAACTGTTCGGCAAAGATCCGGTCGTCGA
>CALLWN010000256.1 GCA_938016505.1 uncultured Sphingomonadaceae bacterium | reverse complement strand
GAGCTCCACGATGTCCGAGCCGCTGAATGCGAGGAAGGTGATCCCGGCGACGATGACGAGGAGACCAAGCCAGAAGCCCGCCGCTGCACCTGCTGCGCCGAGAGTCACCAGCCGGCCGAGGCTGGCGATGAGCCCGCCGAGAAAGGTGTCGGGCCCGAACACCGCGCCAAGCTGGCCCAGCACCCAGGCGAGCGCGACAACCGTCAGGACGAGCGGGAGAATGAACAGGAGGCCGGTCAGGAACAGCCCGGCGAGCTTGCGCGCCAGAAGCCCCGGCGAGCGGCGGGCAAGTGTGACGAGGTCCGTCACGGCGCGAGCGATTCCACGATCGCCGCGCCCATCTCGCGCGTGGTGAGCGATCCGCCGAGATCGCGGGTGCGTGCCCCGCCCTCGAGCGCGCGGCCGACGGCGGCCTCGACCCGGTCGGCCGCCTGCGGGGCCCCAAGCGAATGGCGGAGCGCCATGGCAAGGCTCAGGATTGCAGCGCAGGGGTTGGCAATGCCCTTCCCGGCAATGTCGGGCGCCGAGCCATGGATCGGCTCGTAGAGGCCGGGCGTGCCCGGAGCGCCAAGCGCTGCCGAAGGCAGCATGCCGAGCGAGCCGGTCAGCATGGCGGCAAGATCGGAAAGCAGGTCGCCGAACAGATTGTCGGTCAGGATCACGTCGAACCGGCGCGGGTTCCGGACCAGCTCCATCGCGCAGCTGTCGGCCAGCATGTGGGAGAGCGGCACGTCGGCGAAGGCTTGCGCCTGCCGGGCAGTGACCACCTCGCGCCAGAGCAGCCCGGATTCCATCACGTTGGCCTTGTCGACCGACGTCACATGGCCGCCGCGCGCCCGGGCCAGCGCGAAGGCGGTATCGGCAACGCGCACGATCTCGTGCTCGGCGTAGCGCTGGGTGTTGACCCCCACCCGCTCGCCCGAGGGCAGCTGCTCGATCCCGCGCGGTTCGCCGAAATAGACCCCGCCGACGAGTTCGCGCACGAACAGGATGTCGAGGCCCTCCACCACCTCCCGCTTCAGCGTGGACGCGTCAGCCAGCGCCGGAAACAGTCTCGCCGGCCTGAGATTGGCAAAGACCTGCATGGCCGCGCGAAGCGCGAGCAACCCCGCCTCCGGGCGCAGGTCATAGGGCTGGCCGGCCCACTGCGGCCCGCCCACCGCCCCCATGAGGACGGCATCGGCGGCGAGCGCGGCCGCCTTCGTCGCCTCGGGCAGCGGCACGCCCGTCGCATCGATCGCAGCACCGCCGAACGGCGCCTCGCCCACCTCGAGGCCGGGAAGCGCCAGCGCCCCGAGCACCGCGCGCGCCTCGGCAAGGACCTCCGGGCCGATCCCGTCGCCCGGCAGCAGCAGCAGCTTCATGGCCGCGACGCCGCGCCGGCGATCCACGGCCGTTCGTGGGCGAGCCTCTCCTCGAACCGGTCGAGCGCGGGAAGAAGCTTTTCGGTGATGCCGATCTGGTCGAGGCCCTCGAGGAGGGACATCTTGCGGAAAGGGTCGATCGGGAAGCTGAAGCGGTCCTGGTAGGGTGTCGTCACCGTCTGCGCCTCGAGGTCGACGGTGATTGGCAGCCCCTCGCGCGCCACCTCCATCAGCCGGTCCACCGCCTCCTGCGGAAGTGCCACCAGCAGCAGCCCGTTCCTGAAGCTGTTGCCGGCGAAGATGTCGGCGAAGGAGGGGGCGATCACGCACCGGAGCCCCATGTCGAGAAGCGCCCAGGGCGCGTGCTCGCGGCTCGAGCCGCAGCCGAAATTGGCGCCGGCGATGAGGATCCCGGCGCCAGCGCTTGCGGATGCGTCGAACACATTGTCGGGGTTCTCGCGCAGCGGTGCGAACGCCCCCTTGCCGAGGCCGGCGCGGCTCAGCGCCTTCAGGTAGCGCGACGGGATGATGACATCGGTGTCGACATTGGCTGCACCGAAGGGAATCGCGCGCGAGGTGAGGGTGGTGAATGGCTGCATGACCCTGCTCCTAGCCGCGCCCGCCGGGCGAGGGCCAGCCGCTTTTGCAGCGCCCGGCCGGCTGACCGCGCGAGACTTTTCGGCATGCCGGCGCGACCGGTCAGCCCGCGGCGCGACTGGCCTCGACCTGGGAACGCAGCAGCTCGAGCGTCAGTGCGCCGGACGCCGCGCCTCCTGCCGCGAGCGGCAGCCGGGCAACGAGCTCGGCGCCAACCTCTGCCGCCTCCATCGCCCAGCCGGCGAACAGCCGCTCCTCGACCGGCCCGAACTCGAGCAGCTGGACATCACGGTGGCGGAAGTCGGTGCAGATCCGCTCGAACAGCGCCTCGAGCGGCTCGAGCGGCCCCTCGATCGCCTGCAGGAAATGGCCGTCGGCAAGAAGCAGCGCGCCTGTGATCCCGGCACGCGCATTCGCCGCCCGGGCGCGGGTCACCAGCTCATCCAGCTCGCGCGAGGCGGTCTCGGCCGCCAGCGCGTGGCGGCTGCGATAGACGAGACGGTAGAGCATGGCGGTCCTCTCAGGCACGGGCGCGCGACCTTTCCCGGAACATCGCTGCCACCGTCGCAGCCGAAACCGGCTTCGAGATCAGATAGCCCTGGAGCTGGGTTGCGCCCTCCGCCTCCATGAACCGGCGCTGCGCTTCGGTTTCCACCCCTTCCGCAGTCACGGCCATGCCAAGACGGCTGCCGAGCGTGGTGATCGCGCGCACGATCGAGGCGCTGCCGGCGTCATCGGGGGCAAGGCGAATGAAGCTCTGGTCGATCTTGATCTTGTCGAACGGAAAGCGGGACAGGTAGCTCAGCGAGGAATAGCCGGTCCCGAAATCGTCCATCGAGATCCGGATGCCCCGCGCCCGGAGCGCGCCGAGCGTGGCGAGGGTCGACCCATCATCCTCGATGAGCGCGGTCTCGGTGATCTCGAGCTCGAGACGGTGCGGCGCGAGCGACGTCTCGTCGAGAATGCGGAACACCATGTCCACGAGATCGGGAGACCGCAGCTGGATGGGCGAGAGGTTCACGGCAACGGTCAGGGGTTCGGGCCAGGAGGCCGCGTCGCGGCACGCCGTGCGCAGCACCCACTCCCCGATCTCGCCGATCAGGCCCAGCTCCTCGGCAAGCGGCACGAACACTGCGGGCGACACCGGCCCGCGCGTCGGGTGGGTCCAGCGCAGCAGCGCCTCGGCGCCAGTGAAGGCCCCGGTTCCGGCTTCGATCTGAGGCTGGTAATGCACTTCCAACTCGCCCCGCGCGATCGCCCGCCTGAGATCGAGCTCGAGCGCGCGGCGCTGCTGGCGCCGGGTCGTCATCTCGGTCTCGAACAGCCGCCACCTCCCTCGCCCGGCCTCCTTCGCGGCATAGAGCGCGATGTCGGCGCTCTGGGCCAGCGTATCGGGCGTCCGGCCATCCCGGGGAAACAGGGCGATCCCGATCGATGCCCCGACCTCGAGGACATGGCCGTCGATCAGATAGGGCCGCCGCGCCACCTCGATCAGCCGGTCGGCGAGCGCCTCGGCCTCGGCTGCGCCATCCACCCGCGCAATCACGGCGAACTCGTCGCCGCCGAGCCGTGCCAGCATGTCCCCCTCGCGCAGCGCCGCGCCCAGCCTGCGGGCCAGCCGCCGGAGAAGGGCGTCGCCCATCGCATGGCCCAGCGTGTCGTTGACCGGCTTGAACCGGTCGAGGTCGAGCATGAACAGGGCCAGCCGGTCGGAGCGGCGGGCGGTCTCGGCGAGCCGCCGCGCCAGCTCCTCGCCGAAGCTGCGCCGGTTGGGAAGCCCGGTCAGCGGATCGAGATGGGCAAGACGGCGGATCTCGGCCTCGGTCGAAAGCCGCTCGCGCTGGTCGCGGATGGCAACCACCCGGTGCGCCGTGTCCCCGAGCGCAATGTCCTGCGCCACGATCCGGACCGGGATCCGCGTGCCCGCGGCATCCTCGACCGCCGCGTCGGCCTCGGTCCCGACCGGGACATCGGCTGCCGTCATCCCCGGCACGATCTCGGCGAAGGCCCGCCCGAGCACCGCCTCCCGGGAGCGGCCGAGCATGCGCTCGAGGCTCCGGTTGAGCCCGATGATCCGTTCGCCGTCGCACACCACCAGCCCCTCGACCGCCACGTCGGCAAAGTGGCGCAGCCGACGCGCCTCGGCCCGGCGGCGCCGCTCGAACCTGACCGAGACCCAGACGGCAACCAGGGCGAGCGCAAGAATGAGAAACGCGGCATTGGTGACGAGAACCAGCAACACCTCGGGCGCGACCGCCCCCGGGCTGAACTGCACCAGCGGGTCCGGCGCGATCGAGACTGCGGCCATGCCGAGGAAATGGGTGAGGACGACGCCAAGGGTCAGGAGCGACCCGGCAAGCGCGCGCACCGGCCGCCGTTTCGACCAGGCGGCATGGGCGCTCGCAACCGAGAAGACGACACCGGAAAGGACCGAGGCCACCACCCAGCCCGGCGCCCAGGCGAGGGTGCCGGGCACATCGTAGCCGGCCATGCCGGTGTAGTGCATCGCCGAGATGGCAAGCCCCGACACGATCCCGCCGGCGGTCCGCCCAGCGGGACCCGGCTTGCCGATCGCGATCAGGCTTCCAAGCCCCACCAGCGCGGCGGCCAGCAGCCACGAGGCGACGGTCTCGGCAAGCGCAAACCCGACCGGAACCCCAGGCCGGTGCGCCAGCATCGCGATGAAATGGGTCGCCCAGATCGCGCTCGCCGTCGCCAGCGTCCCGGCCGCGCCCCAGACCAGCCGCTCGCGGCTTTGCGGGCTTCGCGCCACCACTCCGCCGATCGCATAGGCGCTGTGCATCCCGATTGCGCAGACGATCCCGGCGAGGATCACGATGCGCAGGTCATGCTCCCGGACAAGGCACGTGGCCAGCGTGTCGAGAGCGCCCTGCATCCCGTGCGTTAACGGCAGCTGCCGGGGCGGTTTCAGGTCCGGCGCTGGGCAAGCGCGGCCCGGGCTGGCAGGGTGCCGCCGTGGTCGCAGCCCCTCCACCCGACGCGCCCGATGCGCTGGCCTGGTTCGCCGCCGGCGGGCCGTTTGCCGGCGCGCGGCCGCAGCGCATCGACACCCATGCCGCCAGCATCTTTCTCGCCGGCGACAGGGCATGGAAGCTCAAGAAGCCGGTCCGCCTCGGCTATCTCGATTTCTCCACGCCCGCGCGCCGCCGTGCCGCGCTCGCCGCCGAGCTCACCCTCACCCGCCGCCCCGCACCCGACCTCTATCTCGCCCTCCACCCGGTCGTGCCCGCGCCGGGTGGCGGCCTCCGGCTCGGCAGCCCGGCCGAAGCCGACGCTGCCGTCGACTGGGCGCTCGAGATGCGCCGCTTCCCCGATGGCGCCGTGCTCGCCGGCCGCACCCGTGCGCCCGCGTCCGCCGAGATCGTCGCCCTTGCCGATGCGGTGGCCGCCTTCCACCGCGGCCTGCAGCCGCTCGAGGGCGACAGCGCCGCCGCGCTCGCGCCCATCCTTGCCGGCAACCGCGCCAGCCTCGAGGCCGAAGCCTCGACCCTCGGCGCTGCGCCGGTCCGCGCCTTCCTTGGCCAGCAGGCGGCGGCCTTCGCCCGGCTCATGCCGCGCCTTGCCGAACGGGCTCCGGTGCGCGGCCACGGCGATCTCCATCTCGGCAACATCGCGATGGTGGAGGGCCGGCCGCTCCTGTTCGACGCGCTCGAGTTCGACGAGGCGCTTGCAACCGGCGATGTCGCCTATGATCTCGCCTTCCTGCTCATGGACCTGTGGGCCCGCGGCTGGCGCGACGCCGCCAGCCTCGTCATGAACCGCTGGACCGACCTCACCGCCGACGAGGCCGCCGGCCCGCTCCTCCCCTTCCTGATGGCGGTCCGGGCCAGCATCCGCGCCC
>CALLWN010000255.1 GCA_938016505.1 uncultured Sphingomonadaceae bacterium | reverse complement strand
GAACCGGGGCTGCTCGCCCGCGCCGGCCTTGCCGTTCTCTGGGTCGGCGCGCTGCTCGCCGCCCTGCTGCCTGTCGCCGGCCTGTTCGCAGCCGACGCAGCCGACGGCACGCTCGACCAGTATGCCGTGCGCGGCATCGCCGCAGAGACTGTCGCGCTCGCCCGGCTCGTCGCCCACTGGCTCGCGCTTGCAGTCCCGCTCGCGCTTGCCCTGCCGCTCGCCGGCGCGTTGCTTGCGCTCCCTGCAGACGCGCTGCTGGCTGCCCTGCCGCGCCTCCTCGTCGGCACGCTCGGCCTTGCCGCGGTCGCCCTCTCGGCTGCCGCGCTCATGGTCGGCGCGCGCGGCGGCGGCGGGCTTGCCGCCCTGCTTGCAGTCCCGCTCATGCTTCCGGTCCTGGTGTTCGCAACCGGCAGAGGCGCCGAAGGGGCCGACCGCCTGCTCGCCGCTGCAAGCCTGCTGCTGGCCGGGCTCGCGCCCGTTGCCGCCGGTGCCGCGCTGCGCCTGGCGCGCGGCTGAACCAAGCCTGCCATCGGGCCTGTCACGAAGCCGCAACCCGGGGATGGGAAGGCACGCGCAGGAGGATATTCCATGGACCTGAACAGCATTTTCGAGAAGCTCTCGGCCGAGACCGGCGAAACCGTCGAGGCCGTCTCGGCCCGCCTCGCCGAGGCCTCGGGGCTCACGGCAGAGAAGCTCGAGGCGATTCGCGCCGCAGTTGCAACGCGTGCCGCCGAGGGCAGCTCTGATGCCCGCGCGTTCGTCGCCGAAGTGGCCGAGAAGGCCGGTGTCACCGCCGAGAAGGTCACCAGCCTGTTCGAGGGCCTCAGGGCCGACGTCGAGGCCAGGGGCCTGTCCGGTCTCTGGGCGGAATGGACTGCCGGCCTCGACAAGGATGGCGACGGCAGCGTGCTCGACGACCTCAGGGACCGGATCGCCGGGCTGTTCGGCCGCCGCGACGGCTGAGGCGGGCCGCAGCCGGCAGCGGCAACTGACAGCGGTGCGGCTGATAGCGGTGCGGCTGATAGCGGTGCGGCTGATAGCGGTGCGGCACGGGAGGATGCTGACAGGCGCCCTGCGCTGCTGCTAGACGGGCGGCATGGAGCCTGCAGCGCCGCCCGCCACCCGCTGGCACGATCTCGCCAACCCCCACCGGTTCCAGCGGTTTTCGGGCCAGCTCTGGCCATGGCTCGTCGCGGCAGCGCTCGGGTTTCTCGCCGTCGGTCTCGGCATGGGCCTGTTCGTCGCCCCGCCCGACTATCTGCAGGGCGACTCGGTCCGGATCATGTATGTCCACGTGCCGTCAGCCTGGCTCGCGCTCGGCGGCTATCTCGGCATGGCCATCGCAGCGCTTGCCGCGCGCATCTGGCGCCACCCGCTCGCCGACCTCTCGGTCCGCGCGCTCGCCCCGGTCGGCGCGGCGTTTGCGGCGGTCTGCCTCGTCACCGGCTCGATCTGGGGCCGGCCCACCTGGGGCACCTGGTGGGTCTGGGACGGGCGCCTCACCTCGATGCTGGTGCTCTTCCTGCTCTATCTAGGCGTCATCGCCCTCATCCATGCCTTCGATGACCGGATGCGCGGCGCCAGGGCCGCCGGAATCCTCGCGATCCTCGGCGTCATCAACCTCCCGGTCATCAAGTTCAGCGTGGAGTGGTGGAACACCCTCCACCAGCCGGCCAGCATCCGCCTCTCGGGCGCCACCATCCACCCCGACATGCTGCAGCCGCTCCTCCTCTCGGCGACCGGCTTTGCGCTCCTGTTCGCAGCCATCGTCCTCATGCGGATGCGCGCCCTCATCGCCGAGCAGAAGCGGGCCATGCGCAATCTGCGCCGCGCGGCACTCGCCGGCTGAACCCGGGGCCATGAATCACCTCCCGTTCATCCTCGCCGCCTATCTCGTCACCGCGTTCGTCATTGGCGGGCTGGCGTTTGCGTCGTGGGCGCGGATGCGCCGCGCCGAGCGGGAGGAGTAGATGGCACGCGCCCCGGCTTCCCCGGCACCCCGGCGCCAGCGGCTCGTGCTGGCAGGACTCGCCCTCGTCGCCGTCATCGGCGCCGGGCTCATCGCCATCCCCGCGCTCGAGAAGGAAGCCACCTTCTTCTACGCCCCCTCCGATCTTGCCCGCAACCCGCCCGCGCCCGGCGCCCGGATCCGGCTCGGCGGCCTCGTCAAGGAGGGGTCCGTCACCCGCGAGGATGATGGCCTCACGCTCGCCTTCACCGTCACCGACGGCGCGCGCGAAACCCCGGTGCGCTACACCGGCATCGTCCCCGACCTGTTCCGGGAGGGCCAGGGCGTGGTCGCAACCGGCCGGCTCGGTCCCGGCGGCTTCGCTGCCGAGCAGCTGCTCGCCAAGCACGACGAGAATTACATGCCGCCCGAAGTCGCCAAGGGCCTCGCCCGGGCCGGAACCACCGGGGCTGCCGGCCCGCTTCACGAAACGCGGACGCTCGCCGAATGAGCCCGCTGCTCCCGAGCCTCGCCGAACTCGGCCACCTCGCGCTGTGGATGGCGGCCGGGGCCGCGCTCGTCATGGCGGCAGCGCCGCTGCGCCCCGCGCTCGTCGGCCTCGCCCGGCCGGCCGCGATCGCCCATGGCCTCCTCCTCATCGCCGCCTTCGCGGCGATGAGCCACGCCTTCCTCGTCTCCGACTTCTCGGTCTCGCTGGTCGCCACCAACAGCCACACCGCAAAGCCGCTGCTCTACAAGCTGACCGGGGTCTGGGCGAACCACGAGGGCTCGATGCTGCTCTGGGTGCTCATCCTCGGCGTCGCCGGCCTTGGCGTCGCGCTGTCGCGCATGCCGCTCGGCGAAACCTTCCGCGCGCGCGCGCTCGGCAGCCTCGGCATCGTGGCGCTCGGCTTCCTCGCCTTTCTCCTGTTCGCCTCCAACCCGTTCGAGCGGCTCGACCCCGCCCCGCCCGAGGGGCTCGGGTTGAACCCGCTCCTGCAGGACCCGGGCCTCGCCTTCCACCCGCCGACCCTCTACGTCGGCTATGTCGGCCTCGTCGTCGCCTTCGCGCTCGCGGTCGCAGCCCTCCTCGACGGCAAGGTCGGCCCGGCCTGGGCCAGGGCGACCCGGCCGTGGGTCACGCTCGCCTGGGCCTTCCTCACCATGGGGATCGCGCTCGGCTCCTGGTGGGCCTATTACGAGCTCGGCTGGGGCGGCTGGTGGTTCTGGGACCCGGTCGAGAATGCCGCCCTCATGCCCTGGCTCGCGGCAACCGCGCTCCTCCACTCGATCCGCGTGCTCGAGACCCGCGATGCGCTGCGCAACTGGACCCTCATGCTGGCGATTGCCGGCTTCACCCTCTCGATGCTCGGCACCTTCATCGTCCGCTCGGGCCTCCTCACCTCGGTCCACGCCTTCGCGGTCGATCCCACCCGCGGGCTCTTCCTCCTCCTTCTCCTGCTCGGGCTGACCGGCTGGGCGCTCCTCGTCTGGGCGCTGCGCGCCCCGAAGGTCGCCGAAGGCGCCCGCTTCGCCATGACCAGCCGCGAAGGCTTCCTCGTCGTCAACAACCTCCTGATGATGGCGCTGCTTGCCATCGTCTTCATCGGCACCCTCTATCCGATGGCGCTCGAGGCCTGGAACGGCCGCCAGATCTCGGTCGGCCCGCCCTATTTCAACGCGACCACCGTGCCGCTCATCGTCCTGCTCGCAGTGCTGATGGGGCTCGCCCCCTTCCTCGCCTGGAAGCGCGGCACCACCACCGGCCTTTCGCGCCGTCTCCTCATCCCCGGCATCGCGGCCACTGCGGCAGCCGCTGCCGCGCTCGCCCTCCTCGGCGTCTCGGGCCTCCTGGCGCTCCTCGGCTTCGCTGCGGCCGCGTGGCTCGGCATCGCCAGCCTCCAGCTTCTCCTGCGCCGCGGGCTCACCTTCGTCCGCGCCGGCACCGCGCTCGCCCATCTCGGGGTGGCAGTCACCATCCTTGGCGCCACCGCGAGTGGCGCCCTCCAGCGCGAGGCGCTGGTCTCGCTTCCCGTCGGCGACGGGTTCGAGGTCGCGGGCTTCACCGTCACCCTCGAGGAGGTCGCGCCGCGCGCCGGCCCCAACTGGACCGCGCTCGAGGCGACCCTCGCCGTCGGGCGGAACGGCGCACCCGTCACCACGCTGCGCCCGCAGGCCCGCACCTACACCTCCCCGCCGATGGAAACGACCGAGGCCGGGATCGCCATGTGGCGCGCCGGCGACCTCTACGCCGTGCTCGGCAAGCCCGATGGCTCGGGCCGCTGGCAGATCCACTTCTGGGTCAAGCCGCTCATCCACTTCATCTGGTGGGGGGCGCTGCTCATGGCCGCTGGCGCTGCGGTCGCGCTCGGCGGCACGTTCAGGGTCACAGCGCTTGCCCGGCGCCGCCGCACCGCGCCGGCGCCCGGGCCTGCGCCCCTGCCGCTGCCCGCCGAATAGCCTCGTGTCGCCGGCGCGCCTCCTGCCGCTTCTGGCGCTCCTCGCGCTCGGGGTCTTCCTCGCCCTCAACCTCGGCCGGCCCCAACAGGCCACCATCCGCTCGGCGATGGTCGGCAAGCCAGTGCCCGCCTTCGCGCTTCCCGGCCTCGACGACCGGCCGGGGCTCGCCACCGCCGACATCGCCGGCAATGGCCCGGTGCTGGTCAACTTCTTCGCCAGCTGGTGCCTTCCCTGCCGGGTCGAGGCGCCCCAGCTCAAGGCACTGGCGGACGCCGGCCTCCCCATCCACGGCATTGCGCTTCGCGATTCGCCCGAGGACATTGAGAGCTTCCTCGTCCGCCACGGCGACCCGTTCGGCCGGATCGGGCTCGACCGAGAGGGCCAGGCCGCAATCGCCTTCGGCTCGTCGGGCGTGCCCGAGACTTTCCTCGTCGACCGGGCCGGCGTGATCCGCCTCCAGCACCAGGGCGAGATCCGGCCCGAGCATGTCGCCCAGATCCTCGCCGAGGCCCGGAAATGGCGATGAGCGCACGACAGCTCGCCGTCGCCCTGCTGCTCGCGGCGGCCCCGGCAGGCGCGAGCCCGCCCGGGCCGCCCGCAGTCGACCCGGCGCTCGGGACCACCCCGCTCGCCGACCCGGTGCAGGAAGCGCGTGCCATGGCGCTGATGCACGAGCTTCGCTGCCTCACCTGCCAGAACCAGACGATCGCCGACTCCAACGCCGACCAGGCCGAGGCGATGCGGGCGCTGGTCCGCAGCCGGATCGCCGCCGGCGAGCCGCCGGAGTCCGTCCGCGCCGACCTGATCGCCCGCTACGGCGACTGGGTCAGCTTCCGCCCGCCGGCCCGGCCCGACACGCTCGCGCTCTGGGCGGTCCCCGCGCTCGCGCTCGTCGTCGGCGCTCTGGTCGCCCGCAGGCTGTTCCGGTGAGCCGGCTCCTGTCCGCCGTGGCCGTCGGCGTGGCGCTCGCCGCAGGTGCCGCCGGCTACGCCTTCCACGGCCGCCCGTCGCTTCCCGCAGCGCCAGCCCAGGCGCCTGCGACGCCTCCGGAGGTTGCCGACGCAAGGGCGAAGGCAAGGGAGACGCTGCTCGAAAACCCCGGCGACGTCGGCGCGTGGATCCAGCTCTCCAACGCGATGATCGCAGCCGGCGACACCGCCGGCGCGGTCGAGGCGATGGAGATGGCAACCGCAGCCCTGCCGCAGGATGTCAGCCTCCGGGTCCAGCAGGGGGTCGCCCTCGTCGCCCATGCCGAGGGCGAGGTGGTGCCGGCCGCGCGCCTCGCCTTCGACCGGGCATCCGCGCTCGATCCGACCCACCCGGCGCCGCGCTATTTCCTTGGCCTCGCCTGGCTCCAAGCCGGCCGGCCGAAGGAAGCGCTCGAGGTGTGGCGCGATCTCGCCGCCATCACGCCGCCGGGTGCGCCGTGGGAAGCGGAACTCACCCGGATGATCGGCGCAGCCGAGACGATGGTGGCGCTCGGCGTCGGGGAACGCGCCATGCCGCCGGGCATGGGCACGCCAATGGCAGGGGGACAAGGCCGATGATCACCGTCCATCACCTGAACGACAGCCGCTCGCAGCGGATCCTCTGGCTGCTCGAGGAACTGGCGCTGCCCCACGCGATCATCCACCATGCCCGCGATCCCGAGACCCGGCTCGCGCCGCCCTCGCTCCTCGCCGTCCACCCGCTCGGCAAGGCGCCGGTCGTCGAGATGGACGGTGCGACCCTCATCGAATCGGGCGCGATCATCGAGACGATCATCCGCCGCAAGGGAGGGGGCCGGCTCGCGCCAGCGCCCGACACGCCGGCCCATGACAGTTACGTCCAGTGGCTCCACTATGCCGAGGGCTCGGCGATGCTGCCGGTCATGCTCCGGCTCTATGTCTCACGCCTGGGCGAGGCCGGAGCGCCGCTTCACCCGCGGATCGAGAGCGAGACCGCCAACCACTTCGGCTTCATCGACCAGGCGCTTGCCGGGCGCGACTGGCTGGTCGGCGACACGCTGACCGGCGCCGACATCCAGATGAGCTTCCTCGGCGAGATCGCCAAGGTCCAGGGCCTTCTCCCCCGCTTCCCCGCAATCGCCGCCTGGGTCGCCCGGTTCCAGGCCCGCCCGGCCTATGCGCGCGCGCTCGAAAACGGCGGGCCCTACAGCTTCGCCTGAGACAGGGATGGCACAGCAGCGGCGCATTGCCCGGCACCGGGGGCCGTGCTAGGGCGCGCCGCCTGTCGTCGAGGGGCATGACGCGCCGCAACACGGTATGAGCGCTTGACCAGCCAGAACGCGCCCGCCGGAAGCCCCGGCCACGCCCCCGGCCAGCGGGATGGCCTGCCGAAGCTCATGCTCGGCGCGCTCGGGGTCGTCTATGGCGACATCGGCACCAGCCCGCTCTACGCGCTGCGCGAGACCTTCATCGGCCATCACCCGCTCCCGGTCGACAGCTTCCACATCTTCGGGGTCATCAGCCTCGTCTTCTGGACACTCACCCTCATCGTCACGGTGAAATATGTCGGCATCATCCTCAAGGCCGACAACCGGGGCGAGGGCGGCGCGATCGCGCTCCAGGCGCTGCTCATGCGCCACGGCCAGGGCAAGCGCTGGTATGGCGTTGTCATCGTGCTCGGCGTGCTCGCCACCTCGCTGTTCGTCGGCGAGAGCATCATCACGCCCGCCATCTCGGTGCTCTCGGCGGTCGAGGGCCTGACCGTGGTCGAGGCCCGGCTCCAGCCGCTGGTGCTCCCGGTCGCACTGGCCATCATCGTCGGCCTGTTCCTGTTCCAGGCCCGCGGCACCGCCCGGGTCGGGGCGCTGTTCGGCCCCGTCACCCTGTTCTACTTCGCCACCATCGCGACGCTCGGCGCCATGAGCATCGTCGAGCGGCCCGACATCCTGCGGGCGCTCTCGCCTCACCACGCCCTGCAGTTCTTCCTGAACGACGGCCTCTTCGCCTTCCTCGCCATGTCCTCGGTGTTCCTGGTCGTGACCGGGGCGGAGGCCCTCTACGCCGACATGGGCCATTTCGGCCGCAGGCCGATCGCCTTCTCCTGGGCCTGGATCGTCTTCCCGGCCCTCATGCTCAACTATCTCGGCCAGGGCGCGCTGCTGCTCGCCGACCCGGCAAGCATCCGCAACCCCTTCTTCCTGCTTGCGCCCGAGGCGCTCCGGCTGCCGCTCGTGCTGCTTGCCATGCTCGCGACCATCATCGCCAGCCAGGCCGTCATCTCGGGCGCCTTCTCGATCACCCGCCAGGCGGTCCAGCTTGGCTTCCTGCCGCGCCTCAGGATTCTCCACACCTCCGAGCGCGCCGAGGGCCAGATCTACATCCCCTTCATCAACTGGGGCCTGCTGGTCCTCGTCATCCTCCTTGTGCTCACCTTCGGCTCGTCGTCGAACCTCGCCGCCGCCTACGGCATCTCGGTTGCCGGCACGATGATGATCGTGACCCTGATGACGGCGATTCTCGTCACCCAGGTGTGGAAATGGAACCGCTGGCTTGCCGGCGGCGCCATCCTCCTGTTCCTGTCGGTCGATGGCGCCTATTTCGCGGCCAATCTCACCAAGATCCCGGAAGGCGGCTGGTTCCCGCTCCTCATCGGTCTCCTCGCCTTCACCATGCTCACCACCTGGGCGCGCGGCCGCTTCCTCATGCAAACGCGCATGAAGGAGGCCGCGATGCCGATCGACATCTTCATCAAGTCGGCCGCGCGCGCCGCCGTTCGCGTGCCCGGCACGGCCGTCTTCATGACATCGGCTGCAAGCGGCGTGCCGCCGGCGCTCCTCCACAACCTGAAGCACAACCAGGTGCTCCACGAGCGGATCATCCTGCTCACCGTCGTGATCGACGAAGTGCCCTTCGTCGACGCCGAAGACCGGATCGAGGTCATCGATCTCGGCGCCAACTTCT
>CALLWN010000254.1 GCA_938016505.1 uncultured Sphingomonadaceae bacterium | reverse complement strand
ACCGTCTTGCCGGGGTTGGTGCCCGGCGGCACGAACTGGCCCTCACCCGCCCGCCGCCAGCGTTCCGGGTCCCTCGGGTCAACGCGGTTGCCCTCGGCGTCGAGCAGATGGCCCTCCCGGTCGCGCTTCAGGATGGCGCGGAAGTTCCAGCCATGGCCATGATAGTCGGCGAACTGGGTGTGCTGCAGCTGCGGGTTGAGCTCGTAGACGTTGCGAAGGAAATCGGGGTCTGCCCACCTGCCGCGCACCGAGGCGCCTTCCGGGTTGCGATCGAGCACCATTCGCATCGCCGCCGCATCGGGGTAGGCCTGCCGCTCAGGCCACATGGCCGGCGCGTCCACCTCATAATCCCACATGGTGTAGCCGAGGTAGGAGTTCAGGAAGATGTTCGGCTGATGCATGTGGCAGTTCATGCACTGGCTGGTGGGAATGGCGCGGGTGAAGGCATGGCGCACGGGGTGGCCGCTCCGGCCCCGTGGAATGGTCGGGTCGGCAGTCGCCGTCTCGCCGTCGCGGCCGTAACGCGCCCATGTGAGCGAATGGCGCGGCTCGCGGTCGTTGGCATAGACGACGTGGCAGGCCGCGCAGCCCGAGTGGCGATAGTCGCCCGGCTGGTCGTTGGTGCCCATGAACCAGGTGAACGGGTCGTTGAGCCGGGTCTTGTGGATGTTGAGCACCGGGATGGCGACCCGCTGGCCGGTGCCGGGGCCGCGGTTGGACTGGCGGATGTCGGGCCGGCCCGGCTCCTCGAGCCGCTGGATCTGCCCCAGCACATTCGGGATGCCGACTTCGGGGAAGTTGGAGTTGATGTTGCGCCCTCCGCGCTCGAACACGCGGAACACGTCGGCAGGCGCGGTCACATGCCAGGTCGGCAGCGGATGGAGCGCCTCCAGCACCCCGCGCCGCCGCGCTGCCTCGGTCAGCGGCCCGGGCGAAACGATGCGCGCCGGGCGGCCGTCGCGGGTGTAGGCCTCGCCGAGGATGTAGCGCTTGAAGGGAAGAATCCCGTTGTTGTAGGCCGCGCCACCCCAGAGCATCGCGCCGGTTGCCATCAGCGAGCGCTCGGCGGCGGCGATGACGGGAAGGTGGCAGGCGCCGCAGGCCGCCCGCGCGGCCCGATAGTCGGACGGGTTGACGAAGCGCACGAACTCTGGCGCCTCCCTGTTGAGAAGCGCATAGCTGCGCCGGGGATTGGCCGAGGAGGGCCAGTTCCACGCCTTGGGATAGCGCGGAAGGACGTGCGCGCGCGCAAGCGCTGCGAGATAGGCCGCAGTTCCTGGCGCGGCAGCGGCCGCCACGCGCACGCCGGCATCGCCGCCGTGGCAGTCGGTGCAGCCGAGCACCACCGCCGGCGATGCGTGCATGGTGCGGTGGTCGGTTGCCGTGTGGCAGGTCGCGCAGCCCGCGGATTTCGCCTCGGCCTCCGCCCAGGTCTGGGAACGGGGCGCGGGCGGGGTGACCGCATAGCTGCGCGCGACCGGCCGCTCGTCGCTGGTCGCGAGCAGGCCCTCCGGCGCCGATAGCCAGAGGAGTGCGAGAAGGAAGGGGACCGCCCAGCGCATCGTCAGTAGCTCAGCACGAGGTTCAGGAGCACCGAGGCGAATGTCCGGCGCCGGTTCTCGGCCACGAAGAGCTGCCGGAAGCCCCGGCCCGGCGCCAGCACCGCAGCCGATCCGCGCAGCACGACATTCTGGTGCATGAATGGCCGCCAGATCGCCGCGGCGGAAAGATCAAATCCGATCTCCGGCGCAAGCCCGCCCTGCTGGCGCAGCGCCTCGAGGACCTCCGTCCGGTGGAACCAGAGATGGTTGGCATTGGCCGAGAGGCGAAAGGTGGGGGTGAGATCGAGGTCGGTGCCTGCCCCGAGGAGGATGGTGCCCGGGTTCACGAAGTTGGACTGGCCCTGCTCCTTGGACGGGCGCAGCGCGTTCAGGATCCCGTTGCGGCCGTTGATGGCGACGGCGCGCCCGCCCCCTGCGAAGGGAATGGTCTGGCGGACCCAGAAGCTGGTGTCGGCTCCGGCGAACAGCGGGTTCTCGAACACGGCATCATAGCCATGGTGGGTGTTGTCGAACGGGTCGCCATCGCCGCTCGCGAACAGCAGGCTCCCGCGCACGCGCATCCAGTTTAAGTCCATCGAAGGTTCGGCGGCCAGGAAGACGGCGCGGATCCGCGCCGGCTCGCCGCTGAAGGCGCTGTTGCGCTCGGCGCCAAGCAGCAGATAGGCCGAGGCGGTCAGGTTGACGCGGCCGATCCGCCCGTCGGCGTTGGTGCCGAGGTAGACGGCATCGTAGTCGCGCCCGCGCAGGTTGCCGATGAGCGCCGGCCGGACCGGAAAGCCGTTGGTGTCCACCTGCACGTCGTCGGCCTCGCGGTTGATGTTCCACAGCAAGATGAGCTGCGAGGTGAGCGCGGGCCACGGAAAATCCTGGCGGTAGAGGTTGGCTGCCAGCACATAATCCTTGCGCGGGCTGCGCAGGATGGCGTTGAGGCCGCTGTTCGTGTCCTTTTCCAGCCGGACGAAGGCGGCCAGATTATACTGCACGCGGTTGTCGTCGCGAGTGCCGAACAGGCGGATGCCGAGCGGATTGTCCTGGAACAGGAAGCCGCGGAAATCGGCAGTGAAGGGCTGGATCCCGATACGGACGGAGTCGAAATCATAGCGGTCGGAGACATCGCGCAGGTGCCGGTCGTAGAACAGCTCCTGGACGCCGACGAACGCATCCGACCGCTCCGGCCCGCGGCTCGGCTCGACCCGCAGAACCCGCCGCTCGGGCACCGTCACATGGTTGAACTGGAAGGCGAGCGCCGCCTTGAACTCCTGGTCGACCGGTTTGAACAGGGTGGAGCCCTGGAACAGCGAGGCGGAGAGGAGGACGGTCTGCGCAAGGACTGTCGAGCGCGTGCCGCCAAACACGTCGAGCTCGCCGGGCCGCTCGCTTGTCTGGATGCCGACGGGGATGGGAAAGGTGCGCGGCTCGACCACGGTATCGGAGATGGCGCCGAGCAGCAGGAACCAGTCGTCTGTGCCGGGCAGCGGCTTGTCGCCCTTGAGCGGGTTCTGGTTGTAGGGGTCGAGCGCCCGCGCGCGGCGCACCCCGAGCACGTCGCGGAAATAGGGGATCCTCCAGGCCTCGAGACTGTCGAGGATCCGCCAGCGGTCGGGGATGGGCAGGTGGTCGGCTGGCCAGGCCTCGGGCGGTGGCACTGCGCCCGGGTTGTCGGTGGGCGGCAACGGCGCTTCCACCTCGGCGCGGATCCCGGGCACGCGGCGCGCAATCGGCGGCTCCGCCTCCACTCCTTCAGCCCCCTGCGCCGCGGCCACGGCCGGGGCGAGGAGCAAGGCGAGGACTGCGTGCCTCACCGGCCCGCGCACACATTCTGCGCCGCATCGCCGAGGAAGGGCGCAAATGGGCAGACGATCCACCGGAGCCGAACGCGGCGGCCGTCAGCGAGCGGAACCTCCACCCGGTCCGAGCGGATCCCGGTCGCGGCATTGCCGATGCCGCCGGTGCCGGCGGCTCTGTCGGTGCCGAGGAAGGCCACCATGTCATCCTGGTCGATCCCGTCGCCGGAGACGCCGATTCCGCCCACCAGCACGCCGCGGCGGTAGAGCGGCACCCCGCCGGGGAAGATCTGGAGGCCGTTGGCGAGCCGCCCGCGCCCTTCATCGGTGGCCGGCAGGGCCCCGCAGCCGGGCAGCGGGTCAGGGTTCCGGCCGGAGAGAAAGCCGAGATGGGCAGCGATGTCGCCGATGACGAGCGCCGATTGCAGGCCGTTGGCAAACGGCGAGAAGCTGTCGATGCTGCGGCCGAACGGCCCGGGCGGGCGGCCCAGCTCGCCATCGGGGAAGAAGGGCCTGGCAAGGTTGCCGATCGCCCGCGCCGAGATGGCGGTCTGGCCGGTGAGCGCCTGCGGGTCGGCAAGGAAGGTGCGGGTTGCAGCCACCACGCCGGCCACGGACGGGTTCGGGTGTGTCCCGAGGTCGGGGGCGGCCATGGCGGACGAGAGAAACATCGCCGAGCGCGCCTTCTGCACCGCAACGTCAACGCCGAAGAGGGGCGCATCGGGCGCGCGGACGACGCCCAGCACCCGGCCATTGGTGTCGACGACCGCAATCGACACCTGGGCCCGGCTTTCGAGCGGGCGGCGGATCTGCGAGCGTGCCCGCGCCATCACCTCGAAGGCGGAGTCGAGCAGCAGCTTCACTTCGGCTGCCGTCAGTCCGCCATCGCTTGCCGGCGCGGGCGCGAACCGCCGCAGCCCGGTGCCGTCGCTCAGCACATAATGGTCCGGGTTGGCGCTCTCGTCTCCCCGGGCCCGCCGCACCCCCGACTCCTCGGTTCCGTAGGCGGTCCCGGCCCTGAGCGTCCCGTCGGTATAGCCAGGAACCGCGACCAGCGCCCCCGGGATGGCTGCAAGGGGCGGCGCTGCGGTCGGGTCGGTCCGGAGCGCCTCCGCGCCCCTGTCTCGAAAGCGCAGCATGGTCCCGTCGACCGAGACCCGGTCGGCCTCGATCTCGCGCGGCGCAGCAAAGCCCGAGGTGCCGGCAAGCGCGATCAGCTCCTCGTCGTCGGTGTCGATGTCGCGCACCTCCGGGTCGAAGCCGTAGTCGCCATCGCCCATCACCCCGATGCCGCCGATGACCACCCCGTTCCGGTAGAGCGGAAAACCCCCCGGGTCGGCGGCAAGCCCGAGCGGCGACCGCTTGGGACCGGTGCGGGCCGCCGGACCCGCGGCGGCGAAGCGCGCAACGATGTCCGAGCAGGGCAGCTGGCTGAACTGGACTCCGAACAGCGGACCCGATTCGAGCCCGCGCGACAGGACCGACGGCGGAAAATGCGCCTGCACGATCATGCTCGCGGTGCGGGTCGAGAAGGCGTTCCCGGAGGAGGAGAGATAGGCGCCGGTGAGGGCCTTGGCGATCGCGGCAGCCTCGGCTGGAACTTCGACCCCCTGGGCGTCGAAGTCACCTGCCGGACCGGGCCGCGCCCGCGCCGCCGCCCGTGCTCCCGCCATGCGGAACACGGCAAGGACGTTGCCGACCCGGTCGACGACCGCGATCACCACCGGCAGGGACCGCGCCCGGGCCTCGGCGGCAGCCTGGGCGATGATCCGGCCGACATCGGCCTCGCCGAGCGATTCAGGCGCCGGGTCGGCGAACAGCCTCGGCGGCGCAGGGGCGGCGGGCGGCGCAGGGGCGGCGGGCGGCGCAGGGGCCGCGGGCGAGGCTGGCGCCGCCGGCGGCGACTGGCCGGGTGACTGGCCCTGCGGGCCTCCGCAGCCGACAGCGAGGGACGCGAGCGCCAGGATCGTGGCCCTTGCCAGGCCAAGTGTCACAGCATGGCCCGTGCCGCCGCGCCCAGCCGCAGCATCGCCCGCGCGAACGCTTCGGCGTCCCATCGGTTCGCGTCGCGCAGCAGCGCATGCGCCTCGTCGAGGCCGGGCCTGAGCGCGCGGGCGCGGGCCTCGGAGACGAGGCCCGACCGGGTGAGGCTCGCCACCAGCGTCTCGATCGCAATGAGCGTCTGGGCGCCGCCCTGATAGTCAGTCACGCGGGCGAGGTGCCTCGAGTCGGTGATGGCCGCGACGACGCGCAGCGCGGATTGCGGGTCAGGCTCCCGCGCGGCCAGCGCCCGGGCCAGCCGCTCGGCGCTGGTGGCAAGCTCGAGGGCGGCGCGATCGGCGGCAGGGCGGCCCTGCGCGAAGGCCCGGTGGAAGCCCGCCGACCGCTCCGCCAGTTCGGCCGCAGCAGCTGGCGCGAGCACGCGGGCCGCAGCCTCGAGCAGGATCAGGTTCTCGTCGGCAAAGCTCGGGAAGCCGGCCGGAAGTGGACGCCACTGGCTTTCCCGCGCCAGTGGCTTCAGTCCGCGTGCCTCTGCGAAGGGGCGGTGGCAGCTGCGGCAGTCGTAGAACAGGAACTCCGGCCAGATGCCGTCGGTGCTGCGGTGCGCGAACAGACGAAGCTGCCGGGCCGAGGCCAGCGCTTGGCCCACCGCCCAGGCGCGGAGCCCGGAGAAGGCGGGCTTGCGGGCGCGATAGTCGGCATCCTCGTCATGGTGCGCCTGGAGCGCCGTGAAGAGGTCGAGCTCGAAGACGAGGCGTGGGTGGCCGGCGGCCATGAGGCGGTGGCTCGCGAACTGGGCGGGGCGCTCGCTCCCGAAGTGGCAGTCGAGGCACATTTCGGCGCGGGCGACGAGGTCGCTGGCAGGAAACAGGCCGGCGCGGACGTTGGCGCCGTGGCTGCCGCCGACTGCGGCGTGGCTTGCAAGCCAGCCGGGTGTTCCGTCGGGCAGCGCGCCGGAGCCGCCGTGGCAGGCCTCGCAGCCGACCCCGTCTTCGATCCTGAAGCGCGGCCCGCGCCGCTGTGCCGGCACGGGGTCGGCGTGGCAGGCAAGGCACTGTGGAGCCTGGTCGGCCGCGCCGAGCCCGAGCCGCCTGGCCATGCGCTGGCTTTCAGGCGCGAGCAGTACCCGCCAGGCGCGGGCATGGGCGCCCGCGGGGCTTGCCGGGTCCTGCCAAGTCTGCAGCTCGTTCTGCCGGACCACGGTGCCGGTGGGCGCCTGCCGCCCATGGCAGGTTGAGCCGGCGCAGCTTGCCACGCCCTCATGGACCTGGGCGGTGGCACGAAACGCGAAGGGGGCCGGGCCCGGAAGTCCCGGAAGCAAGGCCAGACAGACGCAGGCGCAGGCAGTCCCTGCGGCGCGGGTCAGGAAGGGCAGGATTGCACGCCCCAGCACGGTTGCCAGTCGGCCCGGCTTGCGGCGGTGCATTGGCCTTCCCGTCCCCTGCCCTCTGACCTGTCAGCGACTTTCTACGCGCCCGCTGCAACAACGGCAAGGCTGCTCACATCCGCTTCGGCTCCGCCCTTTCTTGTCGGGCATCCGCTTTTCGGCTACCGAAATGTCCGGGGTCTGGCATTCGGGAGTCGGGGCGAGGCAGCGCAGGCTGCGCTGCTCTGGTCGGCGGAGGCCATGTTCGGGGGAGCCATGCGAACTGCATCGCGCGCCGTGACCTCCATTGCAAAGGGGGGAAATGCCGGGGCGGCCCGTCCGGTTCCATTGCTGGCCATGGTGCTGGTCCTGCTGGCGGCGGAGCCGTTGCCCGCGCAGGTGCCGGTGCCGCCGCTGCCGCAGTTGCCGCAGTTGCCGCCGCGCGAGATCCTCGACCCGGCCGGCCGGGCCGAGCCACTTGCCGATCGCTCCGACCTGTTCGCGCCGCCCGTGCCGGCCTCCTGCCCCTTTGCCAACTCCCCGCTCGTCTTCCGGCTCGACGCGGTCGTCTTTGAAGGCCGCAGGCCGGATTCCGATCCGCGGGCCGAGGCGAGGCTCGAGGCAGCGCTTGCCGCCACCCATGCTGAATTCGTCGGCCGCGAAGTTCCGCTGGCGACCCTGTGCACCATCCGGGACCGCGCCGCCGCCGCCCTGTTCGACCAGGGCCGCCTTGCCAGGGTGGAGATCCCCGAACAGCGCATCGCCGACGGGCGGGTCAGGCTCGAGGTGATCGATGCCCGCGTCGAGACGGTGCGGGTGATCGGGGTGGCCGGGCCGGTCGCGCACAAGGTCGAGCGCTACGCCGCCCAGATCCGCGGCATGAACCCGTTCGACCTGCGCCGCGCCCAGCGGGCGCTGCTGCTTGCCTCGGACCTGCCGGGGGTGCAGCTTCGCACCATCATCCGCCCGGGCGCCTCGGGACGGCGCGGCGCGATCGACATCGAACTGCTGGTGGAGCGAGATCCGGTGCGGGCGACCGCGAACCTGCAGAACCTGCAAAGTCGCCAGACCGGCCGCTGGGCGCTGCTCGGCAGGGTCGACGCCAACGGCATGACAAGCCTCGGCGAGCGGACGACGCTCGCCATCTTCCGCACCATCCCGGACAATGAGCAGTTCGTCATCCAGGCGCGCGAAGAGCTGCGCATCGGCGGCAACGGCCTCAGGCTTTCCGCCGGCCTCTCCTACGGCGAGACCCGCCCCGGCGACGTGCTCCGGCCGCTCGACCTGCGTGCCACCTCGGTGGTCGGCACCGTCGAGCTTGCCTGGCCGGCGGTCAAGCGCCGCATGGCCGAGGCGGAGCTGGCCGGCGGGCTCGACATTGTTTCGCAGCGCACCTCGGGGCCGGGTTTCGGTCTTGTCGTCGAGGACCAGCTGCGGGTGTTCTATGCGCGCGCGTCGGCGGCGCGGCGGTTCCGGCTGGGGGGCGCCGGCGGGCGGGCGCGGCTCGGCCAGCTTGCCGGCGAGGTCCAGCTCCGCCAGGGCCTTCCCGGAATTGGCGCAAGCGACCCCGGCGATCCCCTCCTGTCCCGCCTCGATGGCAGGGCCGACGCGTTCGTCGCCCGGTTCGAGGCCAGCGCCAGCCTGCCGCTCGCCGAGCGCGCGAGCCTTGGCCTCAGGGGCAGGGGTCAGCTCGCTTCGAAGCCGCTGCTCGCCTATGAGGAGCTGACCATCGGCAACCTCACCGTCGGCCGCGGCTATGACCCGGCGACCGTCGCCGGCGATGAGGGCGCGGCCGGGTCGGTCGAGCTGCGCTTCGGCCCCTTCGCGCTCCCCGTCCGGTCGGTCGCCAGCCCCTATGTCTTCTTTGACGCCGGCCATGTCTCGAACCGGGATCGCAACGGCTTCGCGGAAACCCTTGCGTCCGCCGGGGCCGGGGTCACTTGGCAGCTGCCCGGCCGCTTCGCCGTCGATCTCGCCTGGGCTCGTCCGCTCGACGGCGCGCTCGGCAACCCGCGCCCGCCCGACCGCCTGCTGGTGCAGGCCACGGTCGGCTTCTAGGAGAAAGGAGAGCGCCAGGCATGCGCACGCGCCTTCTCGCCGGAACCGCGCTCGGGCTCCTGGGCCTTGCCACCCCGGCGGTGGCGCAGTTCCCCCTCATCACCGACGTCGACGTGACGTCGGGCGGCGGCCTGCCCACCATCTCCGACGCCGGCGCCCTGCGCGTCGTCACGCTCAATGCCCCGCGCACCTACCTTGACCATGCCGAGGGCTTCATCCTCGACTCCGGGCAGACGCTCAGGTTTGACTTCGCCGGTCCGGGCCGGGATGGCGTTGCGCTGCTGCGTTCGGACTTCGGTTTCACCGTCAACGGCACGCTGGAAGGCCGGCTCGGACCCGGTGCCGCCGACCCGCTCGGCGGCAATCTCTGGCTGTTCTCGCGCGGCGGCATCATCATCGGCGCTGGCGGCAGGGTGGCCGCCGGCGGGATCCTCCTCTCGAACGCGATGCCCGAGCTTCTGACCACCCCGGCCGGGCGCGCGGAGCTCCTCTCCCCCGACCAGCTGACCATCGCGGCCAATCTCGACCCGTTGTTCACGACCGGGGCGCTGATCGCCTCCGGTGCGCGCATCGAGGCGAGCGGTGGCCATCTTGCCGTCGTCGCGCAGTCGGTCCGGCAGGAGGGCGGAGCGGAGATCCGCGCCGACCGTGGCACGGTTCTGGCTGGCGCCACGCGCACCTACACCATCCGCTTCGCCCGCAACGCCAGCAACGACTTCGATCTCGTCGAGTTTGCGGTGCCCGCCGACGCTGGCACGTTCGATGGCGGTGCACCGATCGACCTTGCCGGCAGCGTGAGCGGCGGCAATGTCTGGCTCGCGCTGGTCGGCACCTCCAACCTCGCTTCGGCCATCGTCCGCGCGACCGGCACCGTCGTTGCCAGGGCTGCAACAGAAGATCAGGGCCACATCGTGCTTTCGGCCGGAAGCGGGATCGCGGGCAGCGAACCCGGCCCGCCACAGGACGCTGCGCCGACGCAGATCCGCGCCGAGCTCGCTGACCTCGACGCCGACGGCCGCATCCGCATCCGCGCCGACGAGGGCGTCCTCGCCGCCGCTCGCGCTGGTGCCGACGTCCGTGTCGAAACGCGGGATATCGTGCCGCCGGGCCTTGTCGAGCTCGGGGCGGTCGAGGCCGGCGGCAGCATCCTCGCCTCCGTCGGCGGGGACTTGCTCGGCTCCGGAACCCTGACGGCCGGCGCCGACATCATCCTGCGCGGCGCGGGCACCGTCACGCTGGGCAGCCTCTCGGCGGGAGACGACATCGTCGCCGCTGCCGTCGGCCAGCTCCTTGCCGGAGGCTCCGGTTTCACCATCGAGAGCCGCAACGTGGGCCCGGACGTAACCCGCGACACCGAATCCACCGACCCGAGCGGCGGGTCGGCGCCCATCCGCTCCCTCTTCCTCGAATCGGGTTCTGATCGCGTGGAATTCCGCGGCACGGTCGCCGGTTTCTCGCAGGGCTCGGTCAAGAGCGCGCTGGCGCCCGTGATCGACATCGACACCGGGGCGGCCGCAGTCTTCCTGGAGGGCGGGCTGTCGCTGGTCACCGCCGATTCCGGGACGACCAGCCGCATCACGCTCGCCGACAGTTTCGCGGGCGCCGGCCCGTCGATCCGCTTCAGCGAGATCGTCTCCGGGCCGGTCCGACTCCGGTCTTCCGGCTCCCTCGTCGTCGACCGGCTCTCGGCAGCCGGCTTCGCGGGGCTCGACGCAGGCGCCGATGTCAGGGTCGGCGATGCGCGGGTCGAGGCGCTGCGCGGCAATCCCGGCTCGCTGGCCATCACCAGCGACGCCGGCCAGGTGGCGCTCGGCGACGCCGATGTCGACGGCGACCTCATCCTCGTTGCCCGCCAGGCCGCTGTCGCCACGCTCGCCGGCGCCAGCCTGCGCTTCGGGGACGATCTCTACGTCATTTCCGGGCGCGAATCGCTCGGACGCGGCATCACCTTCAGCCCCGGCACGGCCATTGCCGCGAAGGCCGGCTTCGCCGACGTGCCCGGCAACGAGATCCTCGACAATGGCGACCCGGCGCTGCTGGTGCCCGAGTTCGACCGCGACGTCCCCGGCAATGGCAAGGTCGCCGAGCTGGTGGCGCTCGCCGGCTATCCCGCCTTTCCGGCCGGTCCGAGCGGCGGCCTCCGCGTCGAGGGCGAAGTCGGGACTCTCGACCGGCTGACGCTGCAGAGCAGCTCGGCCAGCGTCGAGGTCATTGCCCCCGGGTCGCGCCTGCCCGAGGTCGTTGCCAGCGCCGGGGCCGACATCGGCATCCTCGCCGAGGCGATTGCCGCACCATCCTTCTTCGCCGAACGCGACGCGACACTCACCCTCACCGGCCCGGACCCGGTCGCCATCCTCGAATCTGGTGCCGGGCGTGACCTCACGATCTCCGCAGGCGGCGCGCTTTCGCTGGTGTCGGCATTCGCCGGCCGGGATGCGACGCTGACGGGTGCGAGCCTCGACGCTTCCGGCCTGTCCGGCCCCATTCGCAACGCCCGGTTCACGACAACCGAGGCCGGCCTCGCGGTCGCAACGCTCTCGGTCTCGGGAACGATCGCGCTTTCCTCGGCCGCCGGGCTCGACGCCGGGACGCTCGCCGCCGGTGACGATATCCTTCTTGCTGCCGCTGGAGCGGCGAGCGTCGGTCTCGCCTCGATCACGCCAGGCACCGACCAGGACGGCGACGGGTTCAACATCGCCGCGACTGCAGCGAGCCTCGTCGCCGCCGGGCTCGAGGGTGCCGATGACATCCGGGTCACCACCTCGGGACCCGCCACCCTGCCCGCGACGACCGCCGCGCGCCGGGACATTCGGATCGATGCCGGCGCCATTTCCGGTTCTGTGCTGACGGCCGGTCGCGACCTTGACGTCGTGGTCCGCGCCGGCTCAACCGTGCTGGCCGAGGTCCGCGCCGGGGATGATGCCCGGCTCGAGGCCGCCGGTGATCTGTCTCTCGGCACGGTCGCTGCCGAGGGCAATGGCCCGGACGGCGAAGGGGATGGGGCCAGCATCGTGCTGGCCGCAGCCTCTGCCGAGGTGCAGACGCTTGCTGCCGCCGGTGACATCAGGATCCTCGCCCGCACCGGCCCGGCGCGTCTTGGCATCGGCACCGGGGCAAGCGTCAGGGCGGGCGGCAGCCTCGAAGTGAGCGCAACAGCCGTGACGATCGACGCATCGACCGAGATCGGCCTCGACATTGCGCTTACCGCGACTGCCGGCGACCTCGCCGGGACCGGGCTGACCGCCGGGCGCGACCTTGTCCTTGCCGCGCCATCGGCGGCGGGCAGGGTGACCTTCGACCTCACCAGCGCCGGGCGCGATCTTGCTCTCACCGCCGGCGAGACGGTCGCGGTCACGGCTGGTGACGCAGGCCGGGACATTCTTGCGCGGGGTGCCGGCCTCGCGCTCGGGACGCTCGGCGCCGGGCGCAACGTCGACCTCGAGACGACCCGTGACGACCTGCTGCTCCCGGCCGGGCTCAGCGCGTCCGGCGACCTTCGGCTCGTCTCGGCTGCCGCGCTTTCGGCGGGTGGGCCGATCACGGCGGGTGGCCGGGCGACGCTGCGCGCCCGCGACGACTCGCCTGCCGGCGTGCTGGCGGTCGCGTCGGTGTCGGCAGGGCGCGATCTCGACGCCCGGGCGTGGACGGTGCGGGCCGCAAGCCTGGCTGCCGGCGGCTCGGTGCGCGTCACCGGCACCGGCCCCGGCAGCATCGAGGCCGAGGAAATCGTCGCCGACGACGATGTCGACCTCGAAAGCCCGGTGATCCGGGTCGGGCGGGTCCGCTCGACCGGCCTTGGCCCTGATGGCGAAGGTGACGGGTTCAACCTGCGGCTTGCCGGAGGAGAGGGCAGGTTCGATCTGCTCGAAGCGCCGACCGACATTGGCGCGAGCTTCACTGGGGTCCTTGCCGTTGGCGACGCGATCGCCGGCCGCGACGCTGTGCTCGAGGCCGGGAGCATCCTGATCCGCCCGGTCCAGACCGGCCTCCTCGCCGGGCGGGATGCGCGGCTTGCTGCTGCCGGCGTTGTCGACGCGGGACGCATCTCTGTCGGCGACGATCTCGACATTGCCGCTGGCGGCGCAGCGACGCTCGGCCCGACCGAGGCGCGCGGCGATGGCGCCGACACCGAGGGCAACGGCAGCAACATCGGGATCGTCGCCGCCAGCGTCGAGGTGCTGGCGCTCGCCGCCCCCGGCGACATTCTGGTCGATGCGACGACCGGCCCGGCCGTCCTCGGCAGCGATGGCGGTGTCGTCGCCGGCCGCGACCTGGTGGTCACGGGCACCAGCCTTGAGCTCACCGCGCCGAGCTCGGGCCGCGACCTCCGCCTGACAGCGACTGCCGGAGACATCATCGGCCCCGCCTTCGCAGCCGTCCGTGACCTGGCGCTCGCCGCCACCGGCCGGATCGAGGCCGTGACCGCGACGGCCGGTCGCGATCTCGAGCTCGTGGCCGGAGGATCGCTCGAGCTCGGGGACTTGGCCTCGGCCGGCCGGGACGTCCGCCTCGCCGGCAGCTCGGTCCGGGGGCCGGCTGGCGCGCCCTTCACGGTCTCGGCTGGCCGGGATGTCGACATCGTCTCGACGATCGGGCTGGTCAGCGCGCGCGCGACCGCGGGCGACGACGTCCGCGCGCGTGCTGCGGGCACGCTGCGGCTCGCAGCGACAGCGACGGGTGCGGGCGAGGACAGCGAGGGCGATGGCAGCCGGATCCTTGGCGCGGCGGGCGGCGAAGCCTTTCTCGAGGCGGCGTCGGCGGCCGGGGATCTCGACCTCGCCGCAGCCGGACCGGCGCGGGCGGAGACGGCGCCCGTGGCTGGCGGCAGCATCCGCATTACTGGCGCCGAGGTCCAGCTTCCGGCAGGCGCGACCGCCGGGACGGATGTCGTGATCGTCGCGACGGACAACCTCCTCCGCACCGCCGGCCTGGTGCGCGCCGGGCGGGACATCCTGCTCACCGGGGCGGCCTCGGACCAGGTCCGCATCGATGGCGACGGGCTGGACGCCGGGCGCGACCTCGTCGTCTCTGGCAGTGACATAGCTGCCAGCGCGGGCGCGGTGCTCGCTGCCGGACGCGACGCCCGCCTTGCCGCCACCAGGTCCATCGGCAGCGCGTCGCTCGCCGTGGAGGCCGGGCGCGACATCGACCTGGCGGCCGGCAGTGAAGTCGGCTTCGGGCGCCTCGTCGCCGGCGACGACATCCGCGCCGGGTCAGCCTCCAGTCACGTGCTCGGGGGTGATCTCCGGACCACCGGCCTCGGGACCGATGACGAAGGCGACGGCAGTGCGGTTCGCGTGTCGGGCGATATCGTCGAGATCGCGGGTGGGGAATCTGCCGGCGACATGTTCCTCACCGGACGCGATGCCGTGCTTGCCGGTTTCCGCAGCGGCGTGCCGGTCGGGCCGGGACTCTCGGTGGGGCGCGATCTTGTCGCGCGCGGCACCAGCGTCCGCCTCAACCTCGCCGGCATCGGCCGGGACCTCGACGCCGAGGCATCGGGTGCCGGGCTCGAGGTCGCCGGCAACCTGTCCGCGCCCGGGTCGGTCCGCCTTGAGGCGCTGCTTGCCGTGGAGGTGCAGGGCGGAATCGCCGCCGGGGCGGATGTCGACGTGCGCTCGGGTGCAAGCCTCGTCCGGGTGGACGGGCCGGTCACGGCGGGCGATGACCTGCGCCTGACGGCCGGGTCGCCGGGAGTTCGCGCGGGTGCGCTCACCACCACCGGTCTGGGGCCAGACCCGGAGGCGGACGGGCCGCTGATGGAGGTGCGCGGGGGCACGATCACGCTCGGGCCGGTCTCGGCCGCGCGGGATTTCCTGGCCGAAGCAGCCGGTGCGGTTGCCGTCGAGGCCGTCACGACCGTGCGCGACGCACGGGTCACGGCGGCGAGCCTCGCGCTCGGCGCGGCCGGCGCCATTGGCCGTGATCTTCTCATCACCGCGACCGGGGCCGGCTTCACTGCCCCGGGGCCGCTTTCGGCCGGGCGCGACATCCGGGTCGAGGGCGTCGGAGACTTGCGACTTTCCGCGCTTGCGGCCGGGCGCGACGCCAGCCTCGAGACCGCAGGCAGCCTCGAGACCGGCCCCATAACCGCGCCAGGCAATCTTGTCGCCCGCGCCGCGCGCATGGCGGTTGCCAGTGCCTCCGTCGGCGGTGCGGCCACCCTGGAGACAGTTGCGGGTGAGCTGGCCCTGCCCGGCACGGTCACGACCGGCAGCGACCTCCTGCTCCGCGCGCCCGAGGTGGCGGGCGGCATCCTCCGCCTCGGCCGGATCGCAGCAGGTGGCGCGGTTGACGCGCGCGCCTTCTCGATCCTGTCGGCGCCGGACGGAGGCGCCGTCGCCGCCGGCGGGCCGGTCCGCATGGTCGGCACTGGCAGCGCGACCATCGACCTCGAGGAAGTCATCTCCGACGACGATGTCGACCTCGAGAGCCCCAGCATCCGGGTCGGCCTGGTGAGGGCGACCGGCCTCGGCCCGGACCGCGATGGCGACGGCTTCAACATCCGCCTCGATGGTGGCACCGGCAGCTTCGGAACGCTGGCCGCGCCGACCGACATCCTTGCGCGGTTCGGCCTTTCGCTGGTGCTTGGCGAGGCGATGGCGGGGCGCGATCTGGTGCTTTCCGCGGGCGGCGGCGCGCTCGCCGTCGGCGCTGCCACGGCCACGGGGGTCGCAAGCCTCGTCGGCCGGAGCTTCGCGCTTGGCGGTGCGCTGGCGGCCGGGGAGGTCCGCTTCGTCGCCACCGGTCCGCTGCGTTTTGGCGGGGCGTCCGGCGGGGACGGGTTTGTCGTCTCCGCCGAAGACCTTGCCCTCATCACGGCCCCCGGCGGAGTTGCAGCCTCAACCGGGGCGGTGCCGCGCGCCTCCACGGCGCAGGGCCCGGCCAGCACCGCGTTCGAGGCCGGCTTCGGCCCCGGCGGCACAGCCGATCTCGTCGTCGACAGCTTCAGCTTCGACCCGGCGCGGCTTTCCCTGCTCGGCTTCTACGCTGGTGCCGCAGCGCGGATCCGCGTCGTCGGCGATGTCACTCCAACCGCGGCCGGTGGCCAGGTCATCCTCGGCGCCAACCCGGTCGAGGGGCTGACCCCGGGGGCAGTGCTGGTGGCGGGGAGCCTCGGCGCCGGCGAGCTGTTCCTGCAGGACTGCTATGCCGCCCTGTTCCCGCTTGCCAGCGTCTCGATCACCGCGCTCGGCGACGTGATCTTCGGCAACGCCGCCTTCCAGGCGGCAGTCGCAGCCGCCGACCCAGCCGCCATCGACGTGGCCGCCGGAGCGCCCGGTCTTCCGCCTTCGCCGGCCGATGACCGCCTGTTCGTGGTCGCCGAGACCATGTCGATCACCGCGCCGGGGCGGATCGTCGCGCAGAACCGGAGCTCGGTGCCCGGCAGCTTCGCCGGGCTGGTGCTCGCCAACCGCCAGTCCGGCCCGCGCGTGCCGACCGTGCTCAGGGTGACCGGCGGCAGCGTCGTCGATCTCTCCGGGGTGATCGTCGACGGTGCCGGCCGGGCCTTCTTCGGTCCACAGGCCGCGCGCGCAGGCGCGATCCTTGCCGGCAACCCGAACGCGCGCTTCAATGGCTGCGCCATCGCCGGGGCGGAGTCATGCCTGCCGCCGCTCGCCGACCCGGCCCTCGGCTTCCGGCCCGAGCAGTTCGTGCCGCTCGACCCACTGGTCGCCGAGCCCGGCCGGCTTTCCGGCACGATCCTCCTCGAGCTCGCCGACCGCGGCAGTTTCCGGGTCGGGGTCGAGGACGGCGCCATCCTGCTCCGCCGCGACGAGGAGGAGCGCGCGGAGCAGGAAGCGCCGGGCCGCTAGCCCCCGTCTGCTGGCGCAGATCCTTGGGTGCTGCCGCCAGCGCGGTCGGCAGCGTGCTCGGCAAGGATCGGCGCGATCGCCTGCGCCATGCGCCGGTCGAGGCGGACGATGATCTCGGCCGCGTCGGCAACGCCGAAGTGCGTCACGAACTGGGCGCCGTCCCAGCAGTGGAGCGCAAAGCCGGGCGGTTCGTCGACCACCATCGGCCGCCCGTCGGGCACGGCCGGGTCGATCGGGGTGAGGTCGAGCGCGAGCTGCGGGGCGGCTGCCGGGCAGACGATGATCGGTCGGCTGGCGAAGGTGGAAGCCATGGCCCGGTGAATGTGCCCGGCCACGAGCAGCCGCACCTGCTGGTGGCGCGCGAGCACGGCCGCGAGCCGCGCCGCCCAGGGTGCCGTGCGGAGCGAGGTCATCCAGCCGATCCCGGTCTCCACCGGCGGATGGTGCAGCGCGACAAGCGTCGGCCGGTCGGGCGCCTCGGCAAGCCGCGCCTCGAGCCAGCGGGCGCGTGCAGTGCAGAAGGCGCCGCCGTGCCGCCCCTCCTCGAGCGTGTCGAGGGCGATGATCCGAAGCCCGCCAAGGTCGGACACGTGGTGGACGAAGCCGTCGTCCGCCCGGAATCCCGGGATGATGGCGTCGAACGCATCCCGGCGGTCATGGTTGCCGACGAGAGGCAGGACTGGAAGCCCCGAAGCATCGAGGATCGCCCGCAGCCGCCGGTAGCTCGCTGCATCGCCGCGCTCGGTCAGATCGCCGGTTGCGAGCACGAGGTCAGCCCCGATCTGGGCCAGCCGCCCGAGCACGGCAGCGAGCCGCCGGCCGTTCTCCTCATCCGGATTGTCCGGCTCGAAGCCGATGTGGAGGTCGGTGATCTGTCCTATGCGCATGCGACCTCCGCCGCGGCGACTCGAGGTGCCAGCCACAAACATGGCGCCTGCGCCGCGCGCCGTCCGTCAAGGATTGTTGCGTCGGGCCCGGTGCAGTCACTTGGTCTCCGCGTCCGCTACGCCGTCCCACCCCTCTCCTGGCGGATTGCGCGACAGACGCTGGATCCGCGAACGGTAGAGCGCGACGAGAGTCTCAAGGCCAAAACCGGGGGCAAGCTCCGCTAGCAGGTCGAGCTGCGCCGACGCGTCTTCCCAGCGCTGCGCGCGGTAGCTCTGGAGCATCGCGGCCTGAACATCCACAAGCGCGCGGAACTCTGCGCCTGCCGCCATCTCCGGCGGGCCGAGGAGGGCGAAGATCGTGACCGGGCGGTCGCGTCCCACGACCCGCAGCCGGTCGAGCTCAAGCAGCGCAAACCCCGGCAGCCGCCCGGCAGTCTCGGCACCGATCGCGATCGTCACGCCATAGGTCTTGGTCTGGCCCTCGATGCGGCTGGCAAGGTTCACCGTGTCGCCGATGAGCGAATAGTTGAGCCGCTGCGCCGAGCCGATATTGCCCACACAGCAGGTCCCGGTGTTGAGGCCGATCCCGATCCGGACCTCGCCTGGCCAGGGGCCGGGGCCGCCGGCCTTACGGGCGTTGAGCTCGGCGAGCCGCGCCACCATTGCCAGCGTTGCGCGGGCGGCGTTCTCGACATGGTCGGGATCGTCGAGCGGCGCATTCCAGAAGGCGAGGATGGCATCGCCAATATATTTGTCGATGGTTGCGCGGTGAGCGAGCAGGATGTCGGTCATCGGAGTTAGGAACTCAACGAGGAAGGCGATGACGTCGCGCGGGCCCATCTTCTCCGACAGGCGGGAGAAACCGCGCACGTCGAGGAACATGACCGTCATGTCGCGCTCCTCGCCGCCGAGTTCCAGCCGGCCGGGGTCGGCGGCGATCTGCTCGACAAGCTCCGGGGAGAGGTAGCGGTCGAAGGCCGTGCGGATGTAGGCCCGCCGGCGCTCCTCGCGCCAGAAGCTCGCCGCAGTCACGGCCACATAGCTTCCCCCTGCCGCCAACACTGGCCCGACCGGGTCAAGCAGCAGGCCCCAGCGGCGGAACGCCAGCCACGACAGCGCAAGGATCGCCGCAGTCGCGAGGCCGCCGATGCTTCCGCTCGGCAGCGCGCCCAGGCGCGGCAGCAGCAGCGCAAGGCCGATGCCGAACAAAAGCAGCAGCGCCCGCTCGGCGCCCGCCGCCCAGTCCGGCCTGACGAGGAACCGGCCGAGGATCATCTGCTCTACCGCCTGGGCATGGACCATCACGCCGAGCTCGCGCGCCCGCACCGGGGTCGAGACCAGGTCACGAAGCCCCTGGGCGCCGGTGCCGACGAAGACGACATGCCCTTCGAACAGGTCGCGACGCTCGGCCTCGCTGAGCTGGCCTTGCATCAGCTTCCACGCCGGCACGAGCCGCGCAGCGACCGGCGCGGTATAGTGCATCCACAGCTCGCCGCCTGCGTCGGTCGGGACCTCGAAGCCCCCGACCTTGATGCCGACCACCGACGCCCCGCCGCGGGCCCCATATTCGCCGCTGCCATCCGAGGCGCGGATGGCGATGGCGCCGGCCTGCTGCGCCACCCGAAGCGCCTCGAGTGACAGCGAGGGGACGATGGTGTCGCCGACGCGGGCCAGCAGCGGCGCGCGGCGCACGATCCCGTCGCGGTCGCCGGTCATGGTGAGAAAGCCGGCGCCGGCAGCTGACCCCGCGAGGTTCGCAAGGGGCCCGATGGTGCCGGCATAGGCGGGAATGGTCGCAGGCGTGCTGCCACCGATCGCGAAACCGGCGGGCCGCGCGGGAGGCTGTGCCCCGGGCTCCCGTGTGAGGAAGAAACCGAGCACGGCTGGTGCTGCTCTCAGCGCCGAAGCGAAGATGGCGTCATGGTCGGCAAGCCGGCGCACCTCGGTGAAATCCCCGCGCGCGTCGGGATTGGCGGCCAGAACACTGGCCACGCGCGCCGGTGAGGTCCGGTCCGGTTCCGCGAAGACGATGTCAAAGGCAACCGCAGCCGCCCCGGCCTCGGCGAGCATTGCCGTGAGTCGCGCCACCTCAAGTCTCGGCCAGGGCCATTGGCCGAGGCGGGCGATGGTCGCGTCGTCGATATCGACGATCCGCACTGGCGCTGGCTCGTAGGGGCGCGGCGCAGCCCGCTGGTAGCCATCGAACAGCAGCAGGCCCAGCTGCCGGAGCGGTCCCGTCTCGGCGAGGTGGAGGAAGAAGACGGCGAGCGTCAGGACGATGCCGGGCAGCGCGGTGACCAGCCGGCCGGCAAGCGCCAGCCGTGGCGGCCGGGGGCCTTGGCCGGCCGTCCCGCCGGCAGCGACGACTGCCCTGCGAACCCACCACATCCTTGCACTTTCGCACAAAACGAGGCATCGAGGACAGGGGATCGGAGGCACGGAGTGGCGTGCATGGCATGGTCCGGACAGCCCCGGCACAGGTTGAAGGCGGCCAGTTGCGGGCTCGTCCTCGCCGGTGTGGTCTTGCAGTCGTCCGGGCCGCTGGCTGCCCAGCCCGCCCCGGTTGGGGTGGGCGAGGATATGTTCGGGCGGCCGCGCAGCCGCGCCGACGAGATCTCGATCGAGGCCACGCTCCAGGCCCGGGCCGAGGGCCGCGAGATTGTCATCTCCGGGTCTGGCGATCGCCAGTTCGACGCCGTGCTGCTGGCGCCCGACGATTCCGAACTCAACCTGCGATTCGCTCGCGACTCGGCCGAGAAGGGGGACCTGCTCTCTGCTGCCGCCGCGCTCGAGCGGATGCTGCTGCAGCAGGCCAACTGGCATGCTGCACGGCTGCTCTACGCGGTCACCCTGTATCGCATGGAGGACCTGCAGGCGGCCAGCCGCGAGCTCGACCTTCTCGATCCGGTCGAGCTCACGCCGCTGCAGCGGGCCGAGGTGGAGAAGTATCGCCGGCTGATCGCCCGGCGCGACCGGCCGGTCCAGCTGTCCGGCGCAGTCAACTTCGGCCTTGCCTATGACAGCGACGCGGCCGGTGCGCTTGCGAGCCTGGTCGATGTCGGGCTCGGCAACGGGTCTGCCGACGATGGGCTCGGGCTGGCAGGCGGCGGACGCGTCAAGATGTCGGCGCGGCTGTCGGAGGCCGGCACGACCAGCCTCCTCGCCCAGGCCTCGGCGCAGGGCCGCAAGGACA
>CALLWN010000253.1 GCA_938016505.1 uncultured Sphingomonadaceae bacterium | reverse complement strand
GGGCGACGAGGTCGAGGCCGGCGCGGCGGGCGTTGGCAAGGACGATGAGAAGCGGCTGGGCGGGCGGGGGCTCGCCATGGGCAAGGGCGGCGAGGCGGTCGCGCCACCAGGCGAGGCGGATCTCGGCCAGCAGCGGCTCGGACAGCTCGGCCACCACGCGCTCGAGCTCGAGATCGAGCAGGAGGGCGGCAGCGACCGGCGCGCGCAGCCGGGCCTTCACCCACAGGAGCGCGAGCCAGCGCTCGCGGTCGGCAGCGCGCAGCTGGTCCATCGCGGCTTCGGCCGGAAGTTCCATGGCCACCCGTTTCGCGCCGGCGCAGGCCCGGGTAAAGCCCGAACGGAAGGGAAACGGGAGGGCGGAGCACATGGGCACGGGCGGGCACGGGCGGGCGCCGTGGTGGCGGGGGGCGGCGATCTACCAAGTCTATCCGCTGAGCTTCGCCGACAGCGACGGCGATGGGCTGGGTGACCTTGCCGGCATCACGGCGCGGCTCGACCATGTCGCCGCGCTTGGTGTCGATGCGGTGTGGATCTCGCCCTTCTACCGCTCGCCGATGAAGGATTTCGGCTATGACGTGGCCGACCATTGCGATGTCGACCCGCGGTTCGGGACGCTGGCCGATTTCGACGCGCTGGTCGCCACGGCCCATGGGCTGGGCCTCAGGGTCATCCTCGACATGGTGTGGTCGCACACCTCGGACCAGCATCGCTGGTTTGCCGCGAGCCGGGCGAGCCGGACCGGGCCGTTCGCCAGCTGGTATGTCTGGGCCGACCCGAAGCCCGACGGCACGCCGCCCACCAACTGGCAGAGCGTGTTCGGCGGGCCGGCCTGGACCTGGGACGCGCGGCGCGGCCAATATTATTTCCACAACTTCCTCGCAGCGCAGCCCGATCTCGACCTCCACAACCCGGAGGTGGTGGAGGCCGTGCTCGAGGTGGCGCGCTTCTGGATGGCGCGCGGGGTCGACGGCTTCCGGCTGGATGCGATCAACTTCGCGCTCCATGACCGGAAGCTCAGGGACAATCCGCCCGCACCCGACCGGGGCCAGCAGCGCAGCCGGCCGTTCGACTTCCAGCTGCCGCGCCGGACCATGAACCACCCTGCCCTGCCCGCCCTTGTCGCCCGGGTGCGCGCCGTGCTCGACGAGGGCCATGCCTTTGCGGTCGGCGAGGCGGTGGGGGCGGACGGGGGCCGGGCGATGCGGATGCTCACACGCGGGCGGCGGCTGCACTCGGCCTATGGCTTCGATTTTCTCCATGCCCGGCGCCTGACCCCGGCGCTGGTCGCAGGCGCGATGGCGGCCTGGCCCGACCGGCCCGGGGCGGGCTGGCCGAGCTGGGCCTTCTCGAACCATGATTCGGTGCGCGCGGTCTCGCGGTTCGCGCCCGCGGAAAGCCGCGACGCCGCGGCGCGGCTGCTGCTTTCGCTGCTGGTCGCGCTCCGGGGCAACATCTTCCTGTACCAGGGCGAGGAGCTGGGGCTTCCCCAGGCCGAGGTGCCGTTCGACCAGCTCCGGGACCCGGAGGCGATCGCCAACTGGCCGCTGACGCTGGGCCGGGATGGCGCGCGCACGCCGATGCCGTGGCGGCGCGACGCTGCCAACGCCGGCTTCTCGACGGCGACGCCGTGGCTGCCGCCCGGGGCGGGCCATGGCGCACTCGCAGTCGATGCGCAGGAGGCCGACCCGGGCTCGGTGCTGGCGCTGGCGCGGCGGCTGCTGGCGCTGCGCCGGGGCGAGCCGGCGCTCCGGCTTGGCCGGTTCGTGCCGGTGGAGGCCGGCGACGCGCTCCTCGTCTTCGACCGGGTGCGCGGGCGCGACCGGCTGCGCTGCCTGTTCAACCTGTCCCCCGGGCGGGAGGTGGTGCACCGCCACTCGGCCGGGCCGGCGCTCACCGAGGTCAACGGGGCCGAGGCCGGGCGGCTGCCGCCGCTTGCCGCGCGGATCGAGCGGGTGACGCCTTGACGGGGGGCGCTGGCGACGGGCTGCTGGTGGGCGACATCGGCGGGACCCACGCCCGGTTCGCGGTTGCGACGCGCGGGGCCGATGGCCGGCCGGCGCTGGGCGCGGTGGCGCGGCTCGCGGTGGCGGGGCATGACGGGCTCGAGGCAGCGCTGGCGGCCTATGCTGCGGGGCTAGGCCGGGCGTTGCCGGCGCGGGCCGTGCTCGGCGTCGCCGCGCCGGTGGCGGGCGGGGCGGCGCAGGCGGTGCTGCCCAACAGCGGCTGGGTGGTCGAGGCGGAGGTGCTGGCGCGCCGGTTCGGCCTTGCCGGCGTGACGCTGCTCAACGATTTTGCAGCGGTTGCCCACGCGCTCGAAGCGGCTGCCCCGGTGGAGCTTGTCCATGTTGCCGGACCGCGGTCGGGGCTGCCGGAGGCAGGCGTGGTGAGCGTGATCGGGCCCGGCACCGGGCTTGGCACGGCGATCCTGCTGCGCGGCGCCGGCGGCGGGCAGGTGGTGGCAACCGAAGGCGGGCACATCGGCTTCGCGCCGGTGGACGGGTTCGAGGAAGCGCTGTGGCGGGCGCTCGGCACCCGGTTCGAGCGGGTGTCGGCCGAGCGGGTGGTGGCGGGGCCGGGGCTGGCGCGGATCCGCGCGCTGCTTGGCGGGGAGGCAGGCGCGGCCGCGGCGGAGGGTGCCGATGCAGCGGAGGGTGCCGATGCAGCGCTATGGGACGCAGCGCTCGCCGGGGCGGACCCGCTGGCTGCTGCCGCGCTCGACCGCTGGCTCGGCGCGCTCGGCAGTGTGGTGGGCGATCTCGCGCTGGCCCAGGGCGCTTGCGCAGTGGTGCTCGC
>CALLWN010000252.1 GCA_938016505.1 uncultured Sphingomonadaceae bacterium | reverse complement strand
GTCTGCGATCTCGTCGATGAGCGCAGGCTGGCCGGCGCCAGTGCGGAGCTCGTCATGACGGGGGAGCCAAATCGGCCGGTGCGCTACCGGGCGATCGTCGACTGCGGGCCGGCAATCGCGGGGCACCGGGTCGAGATCCGCGACGACAAGGGCGCCGCCCTTCCCGACCGCGAAATCGGCCGCGTCTTCGTGAGCGGTCCGAGCCTGATGGCCGGCTATTTCCGCGACGAGGCGGCAACGCGGGCCTGCCTGACCGACGACGGCTGGCTCGACACCGGCGACATGGGCTATCTCGTCAATGGTCACCTGTTCATCGTCGGCCGCGCCAAGGACATGATCATCCTCAATGGCCGAAACCACTGGCCGCAGGACATCGAGTGGGCGATCGAACAGCTCGAAGGGTTCAAGGCTGGCGACATCGCGGCCTTCGCCGTCACCTTGCCGAGCGGCGAGGAGATGCCAGTCGTCCTCGTGCAGTGCCGAACGACCGATCCTGCCGAGCGCGACCGGCTGAAACAGGTGATCCGCCAGAAGGTGCGACAGCTGACGGGAATGAACTGCCTCGTCGAGCTGGTGCCGCCCAAGACCCTGCCGCGCACGACCTCCGGCAAGCTCAGCCGTTCCAAGGCCCGCGCGCTCTATCTTTCGGGTGAAATCGTACCGCTCGACCACGCCGCCTGAGCGATTGGCCTTGTGTTTGAGGACTGGCGCTGTGCACGGCGGCGGCATGCGTGGCGTTCCAGACTGGCTGGCCCTGTGGGCCCTCCTTCTCTCCATCGCGACGCTGCCATTGGAGCCGGCGGCTGCAACTGGGGCGCCGCGAATCGGCCTTGTCCTCGGCGGGGGCGGGGCCAAGGGGTTTGCGCATGTCGGCGTGCTCCAGGTGCTCGAGGAGTACCGGGTGCCGGTGCATGCCATTGCCGGCACCAGCATGGGCGCGGTGGTGGGGAGCCTCTACGCATCCGGCATTGACGCCGACGGCCTCGTCGAGGTCACCAGGGATATCGACTGGGCGAACCTCTTCACCGACCGGATTCCGCGCGACCGGCTGACCTTCCGGCGCAAGCGCGACGAGCGGGACAATCTCATCAACTTCCGCCTCGCCTTCGACGACAAGGGCGTCGTGCTGCCGCCCGGGCTGCTGCGCGGCCAGGATCTCTACCTGACCCTTGCCGAGAAGCTGGCCGTGGCCCGCAGCGTCCGCGACTTCGACAACCTGCCGATCCCTTTCCGCGCGGTCGCCGCAGACATCACCACCGGCCGCGCCGTGGTTCTGGACAGGGGCGATCTCGTAACGGCCGTGTTTGCGAGCATGTCGGTGCCGGGTGGCCTGCCGCCGGTCGAGCGCGAAGGCCTCCTGCTGGTCGATGGGGGGATCGTCGACAATGTGCCGGTCGATGTGGCCCGGGCCATGGGGGTCGATGTCGTGATCGTCGTCGATGTCGGCTCGCCGCTCCTCAAGCGCGAGGAGATTAAGAGCTTCGTCAATGTGCTTGACCAGCTCCAGCTGCTGCTCGGGCGGGAGGCGGTCGACCGGCAGCTGAAGTCGCTCGGCCACCGCGATGTGCTGATCCGGCCCGACATCGATGGCATCGCGATGACCGACTTCGCGGCCTCTGCGGTGGCCATCGCGCGGGGGCGCGAGGCGGGGCTGGCAGCGGTTGCCCAGCTGCGCGGCCTTGCTCTCGACGAGGAGGGCTGGAGAGCCCATCTGGCGGCCCGGGCTGCGCGAAGGCCCCCACCGCCGCCTCCCATCGGCTTCGTCGAGGTCAGGAACGATTCCGACATGCCGGACCGCCAGATCGCGAGGATGGTGACGGTGGCACCGGGCGAGAACCACGACCCCGAGCGCATGACCCGCGACCTGAACGCGGTGTTCGCAACCGGTTACTTCCGTTCGGTCCGCTACACGTTCGAGCCGGTCCCAGGGCTTGGCGAGCGCATGGTGATCACCGCCACCGGGGATCCGAGCCAGAGCAACTTCTTCCAGTTCGGCCTGACGCTTTCGACCGACTTCAACCGCCAGAACGCGTTCGGCATCGGCATGGCCTATACCGACCGCAACCTCGGTGCGACCGGGATCGAATGGCGAACCGACATCAGGATCGGCGAGGATATCCTCCTCAACTCCTCCTTCTATCGCGAGTTCGGAAAATTCTTCGCCGAAGCCGGTCCCTTCGTGTCGCGGCGCGACACGCTGCTCTACGATGATGGCGTCCCGTTGCTGACAGTGCGGACCAGGGAGATCGGCTTCCGGCTCGACGGCGGGATGCTGATCGACCGCTGGGGCGAGTTGCGCTTCGGGCTTCTCCGCTCCGGGCTCGACCTCGATGCCGATCCGCTCCCGCTGCCCGATGATGGCAAGCTTGAGGCCATGAACTGGCAAATCCAGTTCACGGCCGACCGCCTTGACGACGTCAACTACCCCAAGCGCGGCCTGTTCGGCGAGGTCATCCTCGAGGACCATGTGACCGCTCTCGGTGGAGACCTCAGCTACAGTCGCCTATTCGGCCGTTTTTACGCGCCGATGACGCGCAAGCGCACCACCCTCATCCTCGGTGCGGACTTCGGCACCACCCTGTCCGATACCGACCTCATTCTCGGCGATTTCAGGTTGGGCGGGTTTCTTCGTCTGTCTGGGCTTTCGCCGAACGAACTGCTGGGCCGACATGTCCTTCTTGGCCGCGCGGTCGCCTATTATCGGCTGTTTGAGAAAAGCCCGATCGTCGACCTCCCCCTCTATGTCGGAGGATCGCTCGAGCTGGGCAATGCCTTTGAAAGCTGGGGCGCGCCGGGCCTCCTGCCGGCCGGAAGCCTGTTCATCTCGGCGGATACGCCGCTCGGCCCGCTCACCTTCGCTGGCGGCGCAAACGGGCAGGGCCAGGCGCTCTACCTCATCCTGGGCCGGCTGTTCTGACACGCCGTGCCGCGTTGCCGCCGCGCCAATGGGCCGGTAGGCAGCGGGCCATGACACCTGATGCCGTGAACAGCTGGGTGGACTGGCTGCCGGAACGGGCCCGGCTCTATGCGCGGCTGGCACGGTTCGACCGGCCGGCCGGGCTGTGGCTTTTGTTCTGGCCCTGCGCCATGGGCGTTGCCCTCGCAGGCGACTGGCACGCGGTTGCGCTGCTGCCCTGGTTCCTCGTGGGTGCGATTGCGATGCGGTCGGCGGGGTGCGTCTACAACGACATTGTCGATCGCGACCTCGACGCCCGGGTGGCCCGCACGGCGGCACGGCCGGTGGCGAGCGGGGCCATTCCGGTGGGCGCGGCATGGCTGTTTCTCGTTGCGCTGTCGCTGGTCGGGCTTGTGGTGCTGCTCCAGCTGCCGGCGCGGGCGCAGGTGATCGCGCTGGCCTCGATCGGGCTCGTGGCCGCCTACCCGTTCATGAAGCGGATCACTTGGTGGCCGCAGGCGTGGCTCGGGCTCACCTTCAATTGGGGGCTTCTGGTTGGCTGGGCCTGCGGGGCGAGCCCAGCCCCGGTTCCGGCACTTGCTGCAGCCTACGCCGGCCTCGTCGCCTGGACGCTGGGCTATGACAGCATCTACGCGGCGCAGGACCGCGAGGATGACGCACTCGCCGGGATCAAGTCGAGCGCACGCCGGCTTGGCGATCGGCTCAAGCCTGCCGTCGCCGGCTTCTACGCCGCAGCCATCCTGGGCTGCAGCGCAGCGCTCCTCATGGTCAGACCAGATCCGCTCGTGCTGCTGGCACTGGTGCCGGCCACGCTGCACCTGGGCTGGCAGGCGCTGACCTTCGTGCCCGGCTCGGTCGACAACGCGCTGGTCAGGTTCCGAAGCAACGTGACGGCCGGCGCGCTTCTCGCTGCAGCGTTCGCCGTCATCCTGCCCGTACCGGGGTATGCGTGGTGATGCTGGCGAAAACCGAGGCCCTCGAGGCGGCGGAACGGGCACTCGGTGCCGCGCGAACGGCGGGCGCCGAGACTGCCGACGTGATCGTCGTTGGCGAGTCGTCCCAGTCGGTCACGGTGCGGATGGGCGTGCTCGAGGATGCGACCCGATCCGAGGGGATCGAGCTCGGGCTCAGGGTGTTTGTCGGGGCGCGATCGGCGCAGGTGTCGACGTCCGACCTCTCGGACCGGGCGCTCGCCGAGGCGGCGGAGCGCGCAGTCGCCATGGCGCGGCTTGCGCCGGAGGATCCCTTCGCCGGGCTCGCGCCCGAAGAGCTGCTCGCGCACGGTCCCTTTCCCGATCTCGAGACCTTCGATCCCGCCGCAGGGTCGGTCTCGTCCGAGGCCTTGCGGGCAATGGCCGAGGCGGCCGATGGCGCTGCACTTGCCGTCGCCGGCGTGACCAGCAGCGAAGGGGCCTCGGCTGCCGCCGGCACAGGGATCGTCGCGCTGGCGACGAGCCACGGCTTTGCCGGGGTCCAGGAAAGCACGAGCGTCTCGATCTCGGCGGTGGCCATCGCAGGCGAAGGCGACGGGAAGCAGCGCGACTATGACTGGAGCGACTCCCGCCACTTCGCCGACCTCGAGGGAGCCGACGCGATCGGCCAGTCGGCGGGCAGACGCGCCGTCGCCCGGCTGAACCCGATCCGCCTTGCGACCGGGGCAATGCCGGTCGTGTTCGACCAGCGGGTGGCTGCGAGCCTTCTCGGGCACCTCGCCTCGGCCATGTCCGGCCCATCGCTTGCGCGCAGGACGAGCTTCCTTCTCGGACGGGAAGGTCAGCAGCTGTTCGCACCCGGCATCCGGGTGGTCGACGACCCGCTGCTGCCGCGCGGGCGTCGCTCCCGCCCGTTCGACGGCGAGGGCCTGCCGACCCGGCGGGTCTGCCTGGTCGAAGATGGCGTCCTCGGGGCCCCGCTGTGCGATTCCGCCTCGGCCCGGCAGCTTGGCCGCGCCCCGACCGGCCACGCCAGCCGGAGTGCCGGAACTGCGCCCGGGGTTTCGACGAGCAACCTGTGGCTGGAACCCGGCGCGCGGAGCGTGGCCGACCTCATAGCCGACATTGGGCTCGGCTTTCTCGTGACCGAACTGATCGGCATGGGGGTCAACGGCTTGACCGGCGACTACAGCCGGGGTGCCGCGGGCTTTGCGATCCGCGACGGCAAGGTGGCCGAGCCTGTCACCGAGATGACGATCGCAGGCAATCTCCTCGACATGTTCAGGGCGCTCGTGCCGGCCGACGACCTCCTGTTCCGGCGGGCGGTCAACAGCCC
>CALLWN010000251.1 GCA_938016505.1 uncultured Sphingomonadaceae bacterium | reverse complement strand
GTGCGCGATTTCTGCGGCCATGGCCTTGGCCGGCGCTTCCACATGGCCCCCAATGTGGTGCACGCCGGCCGGCCGGGAACCGGGCCGGAGCTCATGCCCGGCATGTTCTTCACCATCGAGCCGATGCTCAACCTCGGCCGGCCCGACTCGAAGATCCTGGAAGACGGGTGGACTGCAGTGACCAGGGACCGGTCGCTGTCGGCCCAGTTCGAACATTCGGTCGGAATCACGGAGGATGGCGTGGAAGTCTTCACCCTCTCCCCGGCCGGCCTCGACCGGCCCCCCTACAGGGTCTGAGCCCGCGTGCCCGGCCGCCGGCCCGGCGCATCCGACCTCGACCCGGGCCCGGAGCCCGGCCTCGACGCGCTGTGGCAGCCGCCCGGGGGCGCCCACCTTCCGCCGGTCCCGGCGCCGCCAGCCGGCCCTGCGCCCCCAGCCGGCCCTGCGCCCGCCGCCCCCCGAAAACCGGCGACGAAGGCCTTCGACCCCGCCACCCACATGCACGGCCACCGCGAGCGGCTGCGCGCCAAGCTGTTCGAAAGCGGCCCCGACGCGCTCGCCGATCATGAGCTGCTCGAAAGCGCGCTGTTCCTTGCCTTCCCGCGCGGCGACACCAAGCCGCTGGCCAAGGCGCTGCTCCACGAGTTCGGCGACCTCGCCGGCGTGCTCGCCGCCCGCCCCGAGGAGCTGAAGCGGGTCAAGGGCGTGGGCGATGTCGTCGCCGGCGGAATCAAGACCATCCAGGCCATTGCGGTCCGCGCGCTCCGCCGCCAGGCGATGCGCGGCCCGGTGCTCGCGGGCATGGATCGCGTCCTCGACTATCTCCACCTCGACAAGGCCGGGCTTGCCACCGAACAGTTCCGAGTCCTCTATCTCAACACGAGGAACCGCCTCATCCGCGACGAGCTCTTGTGGGAAGGCACCGTCAACCACGCTCCGGCCTACCCGCGCGAGATCGTCCGCCGCGCCCTCGAGCTCGGCGCAACGGCCATGATCCTCGTCCACAACCACCCCTCCGGCGACCCGAACCCGTCGCGCGACGACATCGCCCTCACCCGCCAGGTGGTGCAGGCCGCCAGCGTCCACGACATCCGCGTCCACGACCATCTCGTCATCGGCCGCGAGGGCCACGCCAGCTTCTATCGGCTCGGCCTCCTCGCGCCCTGAGCCGCGTCAGCCGGGCCGGCCGCCGCCAGCGCGCTCGCCGAAGTAGAAGGCCGTCACTGCCGTCACGAGGGTCACGAGCGGCGCGAACACGATCTGGAGGACATCCTTCACCTGCTCGAAGTCGCCCGCCTGCCCGTCCACCAGGTAGAGCAGCGGCAGAACGCCAACCAGCAGGATGGTGAAGGCAAGGATGATGATCAGCCACGCGGCGATCGAGCGCCGCGTCTCGGCGAGGTGACGATAGGGATCATGGTCGGCAGAGCGCATCCCCGCCCGCGCGGCAATGTCGGCGGCCGGCACCGTGCTGCCGCTGCCCTCTCTCGCGCCCGCCGAAACCTCGTCGGCGATGATCACCCCGCCCTGGCTCCCGCCGCTCCAGTCCGCCTGTTGCGGCGTTCCTCCGCCCTCGCCCTCTTCCCCCATCGGCGCCCCCTGCGCAGCTCCGAAGGCGGTCAGACCCCCGCCTTGAACTCGGTGAACTTCCCGGCCTCCTCGACAATCAGCCGCTTGTCGGGCGACTGCGCGACCTGGATGGCAAACTGGCCGGCACTGATGGTCCGCCGGAGGACGTCGCCGAGGCTCTCGCCCGGCGCGCCCATGGCCCGAAGCGCATCGATCATCTCGTCGGGCAGGTTCACCTGGACCGTCTTCTCCGCCATCCGCGCACCTTTTCCATTCCGCAAGGGATAGGCGCGGACCCTGCGTCCGTTTCAACCCCGCCGGCGCTGCAGCTCGTCGCCGGCAAGCCGCGCGATGTGGATGACATTGGGGCTCCCCGGCACCCCAAAGGGCACGCCCGCCATCAGCACCAGCCGGTCGCCGGCGCCCGCCACCCGGTGCCGGAGCGCCATCCGCTTCGATTTCTCCACCATCTCCTCGAAGCCCGAGACATCGCGGGTCGTCACCGCATGCACCCCCCACACGAGCCCGAGCCGCCGCGCCGTCTCGCGGATGGGGGTCAGCACCAGAATGGGTGCCGGGATCCGCTCGCGCGCCACCCGCCGCGGAGTCGAACCCGAGCGGGTGAAGCACACCAGCGCCGTCGCGCTGATCACCTGCTGGATGGTGCGCGCCGCCGCCCCGATCGCGTCCGCCGTCGTCGGCTCGGGCTCGGCCGCGGCAAAGCTCATCTGCTGGCGCCATGCCGCGTCGCGCTCCACCTCGCGGGCGATCGCGTCCATCATCGCAACCGCCTCCACCGGATACTCGCCGGCCGCGCTCTCGGCCGAGAGCATGACCGCATCCGCCCCATCGTAGATGGCGTTCGCCACGTCGGAGACTTCGGCCCTCGTCGGCGCCGGTGCGGTCACCATCGATTCGAGCATCTGGGTTGCCACCACCACCGGCTTGCCCGCCCGCCGCGCCAGCGCCACCAGCCGCTTCTGCGCGCCCGGCACCAGCGCAGGCGGAAGCTCGACCCCAAGGTCGCCGCGCGCCACCATGATCGCATCGGCCAGCTCGATGATGCCGTCGATCGCAACGAGCGCCTGCGGCTTCTCGATCTTGGCCAGAAGCGCCGCCCGCCCGCCGATGAGCTTCCTCGCCTCGGCCACATCGTCAGCCGACTGCACGAACGACAGCGCCACCCAGTCCACCCCGAGCTCGAGCGCCTGGGCAAGGTCCTCGCGGTCCTTGGGGGTGAGCGCCGCCATCGGCACCACCGTGTCGGGAAGGTTCAGCCCCTTGCGGTCGGAAAGCGTGCCGGCCGTCACCACCTCGGTCACCGCATGGGCATCCCCCACTGCAAGCACCCTCAGCACCACCCGCCCGTCATCGAGCAGAAGCCGGTGGCCTGGGCGCATCGCCGCAAGGATCTCGGGGTGCGGCACCTCGACCCGCTCGGCGCTGCCCGGCGCCGGGTCGAGATCGAGCCGGAAATGCCGGCCGGCCTCCAGCCTGACCGGCCCGCCGCCAAAGCGGCCGATCCGGATCTTGGGCCCCTGGAGATCGGCGAGAATAGTCATCGGCCGGCCGGTCTCGGCCTCGAGCCCGCGCACGGCCGCGATCAGGCCGGCGCGCGCCTCGGGCGTGCCATGGCTCATGTTGACCCGAAAGGCATCCGCCCCGGCCTCGAACAGCGCCCGCACCCGCTCGGGCGTGGCCGAAGCCGGCCCCAGCGTCGCCAGCACCTTGACGTTGCGCGCCCGCGGCGGTCGATGGTCCATCGCTGCTCCCCGCCGCACCACGCTTGCCGGGCCGGCACGCCGCGCCCATATCGCGGCTGGCGGCCGAAATCAGCCCGGCAGCACTGCATGGGAGGTCACGATGCCATCCGAAACCGCAACCGGTCCGGCACCCGGCGCCCTCGCTGCCGACCCCGCCACCCGCGACCGGCTCGAGGCCGCGGCCTTCCGCCGCCTCGTCGCCCACCTCCGGCTGCGCGACGACATCCCCAACATCGAGCTGATGGGCCACGCCGGTTTCTGCCGCAACTGCCTCGCCGACTGGCTCGCCGAAGCCGCCGCCGAGGCCGCAATCCCACTCGACCGCGAGGCGGC
>CALLWN010000250.1 GCA_938016505.1 uncultured Sphingomonadaceae bacterium | reverse complement strand
CCGTCGGTTGCGCGCTGGAGCACCTCGACGAGGTGGCCGGGCCCGGTGCCGGGGTCGGCGTAGAGCACGCGCGAAGTGCCGAACCGGCCCTCGAGCGCGATGGTCGCCCCGGTTGCAGCGCACACCTGGTAGGCTGCGTCGAGATCGTCGACGAGCAGGCAGACATGGTGGAGCCGGTCCCTGACACCATAGTGGCCGGTGTAGATCGAGGGCGCGTCATTCTCGGGGCGGATGAGCTCGATCTGGAGATCGCCCCAGTAGGCGAGCGCGAGGCTGAACCGGGCCTCGGTCGGCTGGCCGAGGTAGCGCATGCCCTCGAGGTGGATGTTCTCGATGAGGTGGAACGGCCCGACCCCCATGGTGCGCGTCCAGTGGGTGACTGCGGCATCGAAGTCGCTTGGCACATAGGCCAGTTGCATGACCGGACCGAGCGCGGAAAAGGCGGATTGGGGAGCCATGGCTTCTCTCGCAGTTGCGCTAGGACAAAGACCAGCCGGCTTGCGATAGCTTGAACGGGGAGTGAGCGGCAACCTGCCCCTGCCGCGAGGGAGAGCCCATGAACCGGCCTGAAAAGATCCAACGCCCGGACCGCTGCCCGGCGATGAGCTACACCGAGATGCTTGAAGCCGACACGAGGCCGGTGCCCGACTTCCTGCTCGAGGAGTCGACCAGGGAGATGTCGACCGAGCCGCTGTCGGTCATCCCTTACGTCAGCGAGGAGTTCGCCCGGCTCGAGCGCGAGCGGATGTGGCCCAATGTCTGGCTGTTCGCGGCGCGCGAGGACGAAATGCCCGAACCGGGCGATACGGTCGTGTTTGAAATCAACGACAAGTCGTTCCTGCTGATCCGGCAGGAGGACATGAGCGTGCGCGCCTATTACAATGCCTGCCTGCATCGCGGCCGCAAGCTCAGGACCAAATCCGGCCCGACTCCGATGCTGCGCTGCCCGTTCCACGGCTTCACCTGGAACAATGACGGCAGCCTCAAGGAAATCCCCTGCCAGTGGGACTTCCGCCACCTCGAGGGCAAGGACATGTCGCTGCCGCAGGTGCGGGTCGAGCTGTGGCAGGGCTTCGTGATGATCACCGAAAACCCCGATCTTCCCGACTTCGTGACCTGGCTTGGGCCAGCGGCGCGCCACTATGAGCCCTATGACTTCCCCAACCGCTACACCGGCATGTGGGTGAAGAAGCGGATCGCAGCCAACTGGAAGGCCACCGCCGAAGCCTTCATGGAAGCGTGGCACTCGATCACGACGCACCCCCAGCTGCTGCCCTTCCTCGGCGACGCCAACAGCCGCTACGATCTCATTGGCGACCATTTCAACCGGGCGATCACGCCATCTGGCGTGCTCTCGCCCCATGTGCGCGGCAAGGACCAGCATTATGTGCTCGAGAAGATGAACGAATTCTCGGGCGGCAACGATGCCGAGACCAACCGGCGCTTCAATGCCGCCGACGACCCCGGCGACTTCGACCCCGATGACCCGCTGCTGGCGCGCAAGCTGCTGGCAGAGGCCGGGCGCCAGGGCTTCGCCGCCCAATATGGCCATGACTATTCGAACGCCTCGGATGCCGAGATCCTCGACAATTTCACCTACAACATCTTCCCGAACTTCTCGCCTTGGATCGGCTACCTGCCGACGCTCGTCTACCGCTGGCTTCCCGGCACCACGCCCGACTGGTGCACGATGGAGATCAGGCTGCTGTTCCCGACACCCAAGGGCGAGAAGCGGCCGCGCGCGGTCGAGTGCACCGAGATCCCCGATGGCGAGCCCTTCGCCTGGGCGGCGGACAAGATGGGCGTGGCGCTCGCCGGCGTGTTCGACCAGGATCTCGCCAACCTGCCGCATGTGCAGACCGGCATGAAGACGCTGAAGTCAGGGCAGATGGAACTTGGCGCCTACCAGGAGAGCCGGGTCCGGCACTTCCAGGAGACGCTGATGAAGTACATCAACGGCGAGCTTCCGGCGCGCAGGGCCTGAGCCGGGACGCCGGACCGCCGGAGTGAAGGAGCCGGGGTGCGGGACCCGGGGGGCGGGAGCCGGGGTGCGAGACCCGGGGGCGGGAGCCGGGACTCAGGCCTCGGCGGCGACTTCGGCGGTGTCGAAATAGTGGATCCGGAGCTCCTTCAGAAGCCCGTCCTCGAAGCGTCCGGCCTCGCACAGCGTCTGGGTAAAGCTGTTCCCCGTGCGCTTCGATGTCATGGTAAGGGACAGCACCACGACGCCCCAGTCGCGCCCGCCGACGATCTCGTGGATCTCGACCTTCGCTGCCGCCCAGGCAGCGTACATGGCAGCCGCCACGCGCGGCAGGGCGTCACGCCCCTTCCATTCGCCACCATAGGGGATGGAGGGCGGTTCGTAGACCGTGAACTCCGGATGGCAGCGGACCTCGACTCCCGCCCAGTCCCGTGCGCTCGCCAGCCGGTAGATCTCGGCCAGAAGCTCGCCCGCGTTGCTCATGCCCTGCCCTTCCCTGCTGCCTGTTCGCCGATCATGTGGGCTGGATCGCGCGCACCATGGCCGCCGCGCCAGTGCGCGGGGAGCTGCCAGAACCCGGCATCGGCCGCTGGGCGGTCGTGGCGGCCATCGTGGAGGCCGATGCGGCTCGCGATGCGCCATGTGCCGCCGCGATTTTCGAAACGGTCGATGTAGCGGCCCCAGACGATCGCCTCATAGGCGGTACCGGTGCCGGGGAAGGCAGCGTCGGCGGGTGCGTCGGGGGGCACCTGGTGGATTGCAGTGAACAGGGTCTCGACCTCGGCTGCATCCGGGCCGGCAGCGACGATCAGGCTCTGGCCAAGCTGGTGATGCGTGCCGGCGCAAGGCAGCAGCACCACCTTTGCCGCCTCGACGAACTGGCGCCAGTCGCCCTCGATCGAGGCAAACCGATAGCTGGCATCCGGGTGGAAGCAGGCCTCGAGCAGGTGGAAGGCGCGGCGGTCGAGGGCGTGGCAGTAGAGCGCGACGACCCGGCGAACCGCCTCGGCCATCGGCTCCCCGGCCTGGGCGCGATCATCGTCAGCCAAGAGCCTCCTCCCTTTCTGCCTCCAACGCTGGGCCAGCAGCAGCGCGCCGGCTACTGCGACAAATGATGGAGCAATGATGGAGCAGCGGCTGCGCGACCCGGGACTGGCAAGGCGGCACAAGCCTGGCGACACGGGGCTGGCGGACGCTCCCGCCCACATGCCGGGCACGATCGCCTGACGGTCTGGTTCGATGCCAACCCGCGGGCGTTGCCCACCGACAAGTCGGGTTTGCCGAAATGGCGCCCGCCAGCTATGTGGTTCGGGTGGAGTCATGATCTGAGTGAAGGTGAGGGCGGGGTGACAAGCGGGCGGCCTCTTGAAAATGCAGGGTTCCGGCCGCGGCGGGCGGTGGCGCGGTTTACGCCCGTCGGGGTCAGCGGGCAGCCACCGCTGGTCCGCAGGGACGCAGACTGAGCCGCCGGTGCGTTCGCCGTGGGTCCGGACACCCTCGTCATCAGGATCCTGGTTGGCGGGATCGTGCTTGGTGCCCTTGCGATCGGGCTTGGCACCCGGCTCGGCGCCATGGGCCGCCTGATCGCGGACCCGGGGCCCGCAGTGCGGGCCATGGTCGCCATGTTCCTCGTCATGCCGATGGTGGCAATTGGTGTCGGAGTGCTGTTCCAGCTGGCGCCAGCCGGGCGAATGGCACTGCTGGCGCTCGCCCTATCGCCGCTTCCGCCGCTGTTCGCCCGCAGGAGCGCCGACCTCGACGCCAGCCAGGACATTCTGGTGGGGCTCCAGCTGCTTGCCGCACTGGTCTCGCTCGTTGCAGCTCCGCTCTGGTTCCTCGTCGTCGGCAGGCTCGTTGACCGGACGCTCTGGTTTGACGTGGAACGGGTGGCGTTCATCCTGGGGATGACCATTGCCGCGCCCCTCGTCACCGGAATGGTGGTGAACCGCGCGGCACCTGTGCTTGCCGACGCCATTCGCATTCCCCTCGAGCGTGGCGCAAGCGTCATACTCGGCGGCGCTGCCGTGGTCCTGGTCCTTGATCTCGACGTGAAGCTGGGAACGGTCGCGACACCTGCCATGTTCGCTGCCGTTGCAACCCTGTTCGGTCTTGGCGTGGCAGCCGGGCTCGTCTTCGGAGCGCCTCTGCGTGCCCGCCAGCGCGGGCTCGGGGTCGCCATGATGACCCGGCATCCGGGGGTGGCGATCACCATGGCGACGACGAGCGCGATCGCCGCCAGGGACCAGCTGTTCGCCGCCGTGCTGCTCGCCTTCGTGACGAGTTCCGCGGCGGGGGTCGTCTACCGGCGCCTCACCGGCGGCAAGGCCGGCGCATGACAGGCACGAGGCCACCCCGGGGAATGGCGCTTCGGGATCGACCGACCGATGGCTGGTTCAGGGCGGGGCGGCTGCACGCCGCGGAACCGCGCCGGGCATCGCTGGCCGGCGGGAGGCCGGCATGGCCGGCGTAGCTTGCGGCTCCATGCCTTCGGCAGGATCAGCAGCGTGACGGATCCCGGCCTGAGCAGCGACGACCTGGCAGCCATCCGCACCGAGCTCGCCTTCCAGCGCAACCGGCTGGCCCTCGACCGGACGCTGATGGCGGTGATGCGGACATCGCTGGCACTCATCAGCTTCGGGTTCACCCTGTTCTCGGTGTTCAAGTCGCTGGCGGAGTCGAGCGGCCTCGGCAGCGCATTCCGGGACGAAACGCCCGGACGATTCGGCCTTGCGCTCGTCATCATCGGCGTTCTGTTGCTCGTCGCCGGGCTGTGGAGCGACATGCGGGTGATGTCGCGGTTGCGCGCGCGGCACCGGCAGCTGCTCGGAGCGCCTGCGCTTGCCGGAGTTGAGCCGATCCCGCGCTCATTCGTGGTCGTCTCCGCCATCCTGCTGGTCCTTGTCGGCCTTGTGGCGTTCTTGGTCATCGTCCTGAGGCTGTAGCATCCCGCAGGGATGGCGCGGCCGGACATGTCTGGTCGGCGGCGAGCGGGTCCCCCGGGAGCTCAGGTCGCGTCGAGGGAGCGTGCAGCCTTGCGCAGCTCGTCGGCAAGCAGCCGGAACTCGGCGGAACGCGGCGA
>CALLWN010000249.1 GCA_938016505.1 uncultured Sphingomonadaceae bacterium | reverse complement strand
GCTGGATCGTCATCGACCCGCTCATCAGCGTGGAAACCGCGGCTGCCGCCCATGCGCTGGTGACCGAGCATCTCGGGGCGCGGCCGGTGGTGGCCGTGATCTACTCGCACAGCCATGCCGACCATTATGGCGGGGCGCGGGCGGTCGTGTCCGACGCCGAGGTCCGGGCCGGCAAGGTGCCGATCCTTGCGCCGGAAGATTTCGTCGAGCACGCCGTGTCCGAGAATGTGATCGCCGGCAACGCAATGGCCCGGCGGGCGACCTACATGTACGGGGTGGGCCTGCCGCCGGGGCCGATGGGCAGTGCGGGCAGCGGACTCGGGATCGCCACCTCGGCAGGCACGGTCAGCCTGGTTCCGCCGACCGACATCGTCCGCGCGACCGGCGAGGTGCGCGTGATCGACGGCGTGCGGATGGTCTTCCAGATGACCCCCGGCAGCGAGGCACCGGCCGAGATGAACATCTGGTTCCCGGACCGGAAGGCGCTGTTCGTCGCCGACAATGCCATGCAGACCATGCACAACATCCTGACGCTCCGCGGTGCGGTGGTGCGTGATGCACGCGTCTGGGCAGAACAGCTCGACGAGACGCTGCGGCTCTGGGGGCAGGAGGCCGAGGTGAGCTTCGCCGGCCACAGCTGGCCGACCTGGGGCAATGCCGAGGTGCGCGCCCACATCGAGGGCCAGCGCGACCTTTACCGCTATCTCCACGACCAGTCGGTCCGGCTGATGAACGAGGGGCTGACCGGCCCCGAGATCGCCGAGACGCTCACCCTGCCGCCTGCGATCGGCCTGCGCTGGGCGAACCGGCCCTATTACGGCACGCTCAGGCACAATGCGCGCGCCGTCTACCCGCGCTACATGGGCTGGTACGACGGCAACCCGGTCAATCTCGACCCGCACCCGCCGGTCGAGGCGGCGAAGCGCACCATCGCCTATATGGGCGGCGGTGCGGCGGTGCTGCGGCGGGCCCGGCGCGACTTCGCCGCCGGCGACTATCGCTGGACCGCCGAGGTGCTCCACAAGCTTGTGCTGGCCGAACCCGACAACCGCGCGGCGGCCCTGCTGCTCGCCGACAGCCTCGAGCAGCTCGGCTACCAGGCAGAGTCGGGACCGTGGCGCAATGTCTATCTCTCGGGCGCGCGGGAGCTGCGCCAGGGCGTACCCGACCGGGAGCCGACGCGCACGGCGAGCGCCGACACGCTGGCGGCGATGCCGGCCGAATGGCTGTTCCGGCTGCTCGCGGTCCAGATCGATGCGCCTGCCGACCTTCGCGCGGGCGTCACCCTGCGCCTCACCGACACCGGGCAGACCTTCGGTCTTTCACTTGCCAACGGGGTGCTCAACTGGCGGCCGGAGCCCTTCGCGGATGCAGCGGCCACGCTTGCCCTGCCGCGCCCGCTGCTCGATGCGGTGCTGCTGCGGCGGACGACCCTCAGGGAGGCGGTGGCCTCCGGGAAGGCGCAGCTCGAGGGCGATCCGGAGGCCATTGCCAGGCTGCTGGGCACCGTGAAACCGCCGCGGTTCTGGTTCCCGATCATGACGCGCTGACGGCTGGCCCCGGCGCGCGGGGCATGGCAAGGCGGCACCCATGTTCAACGACCGCTCGGACCCGCTTCGCCTGCTGCTCACCCGCCGTTCGGGCAAGGCGCGCGACCTCGGCCCGCCCGGGCCCGATGCTGCGACCCTTGCGACCATCCTTGCCGCTGCGATGCGGGTGCCCGACCATGGCAAGCTCGCGCCGTGGCGGTTCATCGTGGTGGAGGACAGGGAGCGGCTGGCCGACACCATCGTGCGCCTGCACTGCGCCGGGCGGCCGGAGGCGGGGCGACTCGAGCTGCAGGCGCTGAGGGATTTCGCCCACCAGGCGCCGGCGCTCGTGGCCGTCGTGAGCCTGGTGAAGGAGAGCCACATCCCGGCCTGGGAGCAGGAGCTTTCGGCAGGGGCAGCGACAGCCCACCTGATGCTGGCGGCCCATGCCGCAGGCTTTGCCGCCAACTGGCTGACCGGGCCTGCGGCCTATCTGCCGGGGATGGCCGAGGCGCTCGGCGTGGCGGGCGGGCGGATTGCCGGCTTCGTCTTCATCGGCACGCCGACCCGGGCGCTCGAGGAGCGGCCGAGGCCATCGCCCGAGGATGTGGTGCTTCGCTTCTAGCGGATGCGGGTGACTGGCACGCTGCGGCCGAGGCTCTCGATCCGCAGCATGAAGCCGCCCATGGCCGAACGCCGCACGGTGGCAGGCGTTCCCGGCTTCACGACCGAAAGGAAGACCCCGTCGGTCTGGCGCCAGAGCTGGCCATTGTCGAGTGCGAACACGCGCTTACCCTGCGAATCGGTCAAGGTCTCGGTGATTGCCGATTCGATCCGGTCGACGCGGTCCTCGCGCCCGGCAGATGCGCCGCCGCGCGCGCCGAAGCCCTTGATCCGGGCGGCCTTCGCGCGCTCGGCGGCTTCGGCTGCAGCGCGGGCCTCGGCTTCTGCCCGGGCCTTGGCGGCCGCCTCGGCGGCAGCGGCGCGCTCGGCGGCAAGCCGCCTGCCCTCGGCCGAGAGCGCGCCGACCGCGCGATCATAGCATTGGAGCCGCTCGCCATCCTCGGTGATCCGGGCGCAGGCGAGGAAGGCCTCGGAGCCACTTTGCGCCATGCCGCCCTGGGCCTCAGCCGGGCCGGCAGCGAGCAGGACGAGCAGAGGCAATGATCGTGCAGGCCGCATCTTCCGCTTCTCCCCTTTTCGGGCAATAGAGCCGCCGATGCCCGCGCCTGCAACCCCTGACCCTGCCGCGCGGGGCGCGCTCGAAGCCGCGATGCGCGAGGCGGGGCGGACGATCGAGGCGCTCAAGGCCTCTGGCCTTGCCGCGCGGGACAAGGTCGATTCAAGCCCGGTGACCGAGGCCGACGAGGCCGCCGAGCGGATCCTCGAGGCCGCCGTGCGGTCCGTGGATCCTGCAGCCGCGATCGTCGGCGAGGAGGCGGCGAGCGCGGGGCACCTGCCGCCGCCTTCCGGCCGCTTCTGGCTGATCGACCCCCTCGACGGCACCCGGGACTTCATCGCGGGGCGCGACGGCTACACGGTCAACCTCGGGCTGGTGGTGGACGGTGTCCCGCGGTTCGGGCTGGTGCTGCACCCGCCGACCGGCCGGTTGTGGGGGGGCGCGATGGGTGAGGGCGCGTGGCTCGAGCCGGCGGGAGGGGCGCGCACTCCCATTTCGGCCCGCGCCCTGCCGGCGGCGCCAGCGCTGGTGGTCTCCCATTCCCATCTCGACGACCGGACCAAGGCCTGGGCCGAGGCGGTCGAGGGGGCCACCCGGACGGGCGCGGGCTCCTCGATCAAGTTCTGCCTGCTCGCGGAAGGAGCAGCGGACGCCTATCCGAGGTTCGGGCCGACCATGGAGTGGGACACGGCGGCAGCCGATGCGGTGCTGCGCGCGGCGGGTGGCGTGACGCTGGGCGCGGACGGGCAACCGCTGCGCTACGGCAAGGCGGGCTACCGGAACGGTCCGTTCCTCGCGCTTGGCGACCCCAACGCAGCAGCCGCATTGCCGCGGTTCGGACCCTGAGGCGATCTGCCGGGCCGGAGGGCGCGACCCTCCGGGTGATCGGCCGCCGGAGTGGCTGCCGGAGTGGCTGCGAGGCAGGTCGCGGCCGACCTGTCAAATTATTTGACAGTCCGGGCGCAATGGCAGGGCCTTCGCCGCCTTGGCCGCGGTTGGCACAGCTTTTGCAGACCATTTCGGCGAGGGTTTCGGCCTTGCGCCGAGCAGCCCGGCGGGCCGGCCTTGCGGGGGCTGGCCGGCCCGCCACCGGGCGCCGCGCCGCCACGAAACCAGCACGAGGTCTCAGGCCGCGAGCGCGTCGCCGGAAATGGCGTAGAGCGTCTCCGCCCCGCGGGTGACGGGGCCGAGCAGGGCAGGCGCGGCGGGCAGCAGCTGCTCGGCGTAGAACCGGGCAGTTGCGAGCTTGGCGCGAAGAAAGGCCGGGTCGCCCTCCCCTGCTTCGAGTCGGCGCGCCGCCTCGACGGCCTGGCGGGCGAGGAGCGTGCCACCAAGGGTAAGGCCGAACATCCTGAGGAAGGGCGTGGCACCGGCTGCCGTGTCGGCGAGCGTGTCGCCCTCGTTCCCGACCAGCCAGACCGCCGCGGTCTGGAGGGCCTCGAGCGCGTCCTCGGCATAGGGGCGGATGGCGCCAAGGTCGCCGGTCGCGGGCAGGGTCTTCAGGAAGCTGCGCTCGCGCTGGAACAGCGCGCGCCAGTGGCGGCCGCCATCCTGCCCGAGCTTGCGGCCGACGAGGTCGATCGCCTGGATCCCGTTGGTGCCCTCGTAGATGGGGGCGATGCGGCTGTCGCGGTAATGCTGGGCGGCGCCGGCCTCCTCGACATAGCCCATGCCGCCGAAGACCTGGAGCGCGAGGCTCGAGGCCTCGACCCCGATGTCGGTCGCGAACGCCTTGGTGACGGGAGTGAGGAGGTCGGCAAGGCCCTGGGCCTCGGCGCGGCGCGCAGCGTCGGGCTCGGCATGGGCGCGGTCGACCGCGGCCGCGTTCAGGAAGGCGATGGCGCGCGCGGCCTCGGACAGCGCCTTGACCGTCATCAGCATGCGGCGGACGTCGGCATGTTCGATGATCGGGACCGGGGCGCGCGAGGCGGCACCGAACTTCGCCGACTGGACCCGCTGGCGCGCATGGGCAAGCGCGTGCTGGAAGGCGCGCGAGGCGATGGCGATGCCCTGGAGCCCGACGTTGATTCGGGCGTGGTTCATCATGGTGAACATGGCGCGCATGCCGCCATGCTGTTCGCCGACAAGGTAACCGACGCAGCCGTCATGGTCACCGAAGACCATGGTGCAGGTGGGGGAGGCGTGGATCCCGAGCTTGTGCTCGAGCGCGGCGGCGCGGACATCGTTCCGCGCGCCGAGGCTGCCATCGGGGTTCACGAGGACCTTGGGCACGATGAAGAGCGAGATGCCCCTCGTGCCTGCGGGCGCATCGGGCGTGCGGGCGAGGACCAGGTGGACGATGCTCTCGGCGAGGTCATGCTCGCCCCAGGTGATGTAGATCTTGCTGCCCTTGAGGCGCCAGCTGCCATCGGGCGCGGGCGTCGCCATGGTGCGCAGCG
>CALLWN010000248.1 GCA_938016505.1 uncultured Sphingomonadaceae bacterium | reverse complement strand
GCCCGACAACCCGACCGTCGATGCCGACGATCCGGTCCTCTGGGCCGACCCGGCCGATCCCGCCCGCGCCCTCCTCATCGGCACCGACAAGTCGAAGGGTCTCTACGTCCACGCGCCCGATGGCCGGGTCCTCCAGTTCTTCCCGGTCGGCCCGCTCAACAATGTCGACCTGCGTGCCGGCGTCAGCCTAGGCGGCCAGCAGCGCATCCTCGTCGCCGCTGCCGAGCGCGCCCGCTTCGGCATCGCGCTCTGGTATCTCGATCCACAGGCGCTCCGCCTCGCGCCAGCCGGCTTCCTCGAAACCCCGCGCGACTTCGGCGAACCCTACGGCTTCTGCATGGGCCAATGGGCCGGCCAGACCTATCTCATCCCCAACAGCAAGGCCGGCGAGGTCCTTGCCTTGCGCGTCACCGACACCCCCGCCGGCCCGGGCATGGAACTCGCCCACCGCTGGAAGCTCGCCACCCAGACCGAGGGCTGCGTCGTCGACGATGCCTCCGGAACCCTCCTCGTCGGCGAGGAGGATGTCGGCATCTGGCGGCTGTCGCTCGCCGACCCGGCCGCCCCGCCCACGCTCCTCGCCCCCGTCGACGGCGCCCGCCTCGACGCCGATGTCGAGGGCCTCACCCTCATGCGCGACGCGGGCCGCACCTTCCTCATCGCCTCCTCGCAAGGCGACAGCGCCTATGCCGTCTGGCACCTCGATGCCAACCGCTACATCGGCCGGTTCCGCATCGGCGGCGGCGCCATCGACCCCGTCACCCAGACCGACGGGCTCGATGCCTGGTCCGGCCCGTTCGGCCCCTTCGCGCAAGGCGCCATCGCCGTCCACGACCATTGCGACGGCCCGACCGCGAACGACCCCCCGGCCGAGGTTTGCGCCAGCGACACCAAGCAGCAGAATTACAAGCTCATCGACTGGCGCGACGTGAAGGCCGCACTCGGCATCCGCTGATCCGCGTTCCCCATGGTCTTCCGCGCCCGGACCCGCTAGCAAGCGGCGAGACCCGCCAACGACAGCCTGGGAGGACAGCATGCGTTTCGCCAGCCTCATTGTCGCGCTCTCGCTCGCAGCCCCGCTGGCTGCCCAGGAGCCCGCACCCCAACCGCAGGAGCCGGTGCCGGCGGTCCAGTCCGACCAGCAGCGCCAGCTCGACGACGCCCAGTGCCAGAACAGCGCCACCCGCGCCTCGGGCTTCGTGCCCGGCTCGCCGCCGCCGGCCTCGACCGTCCAGAAGGGCCCGACCGGCAACCGCGTCCGCGGGGCCGCGATGGGGGCCGCCACCGGCGCCATCGTCGGCAGCGCCGGCTCGGGTGCGGCTGCCGGCGCAATCGCCGGCGGCTCGGCCAACCGCCAGCAGCGCCGCCAGGCCAGCAAGGCCGACAGCCGCGCCCGTGCCCAGTGGGAGCAGCAACAGCAGGCCTGGAACCGCGCCTATGCCGCCTGCATGCAGCAGCGCGGCTACAGCGTCCCCTGACCCCCGCGACCGCGCCGCGCTTGCGCGCGCCTCCCCCCGCTGCCACATGCCCGCAATGGCAACGGCAGCACGGGCACAGGCGGAAGGGGTCGACCCTTCGCGCATCCGCAACTTCTCGATCATCGCCCACATCGACCACGGCAAGTCGACCCTTGCCGACCGCCTGATCCAGCGCTGCGGCGGCCTCACCGCGCGCGAAATGTCCGAGCAGGTGCTCGACAGCATGGACATCGAGCGCGAGCGCGGCATCACCATCAAGGCCCAGACCGTCCGCCTCGACTACACCGCGCGCGACGGCAACAGCTACATCCTGAACCTCATGGACACGCCCGGCCACGTCGACTTCGCCTACGAGGTCAGCCGCAGCCTCGCCGCCTGCGAGGGCGCGCTCCTCGTCGTCGATGCAGCGCAGGGGGTCGAGGCCCAGACGCTCGCCAACGTCTACCAGTCGATCGAGCACGACCACGAGATCGTCCCCGTCATCAACAAGATCGACCTCCCCTCGGCCGAGCCGGAAAAGGTCCGCCACGAGATCGAGGAGATCATCGGCCTCGATGCGAGGAACGCCGTCCTAGCCAGCGCCAAGACCGGCATCGGCATCGACGAGGTGCTCGAAGCGATCGTCTCCCGCATCCCCCCACCGAAGGGCGACCGCGATGCGCCGCTCAAGGCCATGCTGGTCGACAGCTGGTATGATCCCTATCTCGGCGTCGTCATCCTCATCCGCGTCGTCGATGGCGTCGTCAGAAAGGGCATGCAGATCCGCTTCATGTCCTCGGGCGCAACCCACCTCGTCGATCGCGTCGGCGCCTTCCGCCCCCGGATCGAGCAGCTCGCCGAGCTGGGGGTGGGCGAGGTCGGCTTCCTCACCGCCCAGATCAAGGAGGTGGCGCAGGCCCGCGTGGGCGACACCATCACCGACGCGAGGCGCCCCGCCAATGCCCCGCTCCCGGGCTTCCGCGAGGTCCAGCCGGTCGTCTTCTGCGGCCTCTTTCCGGTCGACGCCGCCGATTTCGAGAAGCTCCGCGAGTCGATCCACAAGCTCCGCCTCAACGACGCCAGCTTCAGCTTCGAGATGGAAACCTCGGCCGCGCTCGGCTTCGGCTTCCGCTGCGGCTTCCTCGGCCTCCTCCACCTCGAGATCATCCAGGAACGGCTCACCCGCGAATATGATCTCGACCTCATCACCACCGCCCCTTCCGTCGTCTACAAGGTCCACCTGACCGACGGCACCGAGATCGAGCTTCACAACCCCGCCGACATGCCCGATCCGGTCCGCATCGCCCACATCGAGGAGCCCTGGATCGAGGCGACCATCTACGTCCCCGACGCGTATCTCGGCCCCATCCTGAAACTCTGCCAGGACCGCCGCGGCATCCAGAAGGAGATGACCTACGTCGGCAACCGCGCCATGCTCGTCTACGAGCTTCCCCTGAACGAGGTCGTGTTCGACTTCTACGACCGCCTCAAGTCGGTCAGCCGCGGCTACGCCAGCTTCGACTATCACCAGACCGGCTACCGCGAGGGCGACCTCGTCAAGATGTCGATCCTCGTCAACGGCGAGCAGGTCGATGCGCTCTCGATGATCGTCCACCGCGGCGCCGCCGAGGCCCGCGGCCGCCACATGTGCGAGCGCCTGAAGGACTTGATCCCGCGCCACCTCTTCAAGATCCCGATCCAGGCCGCCATCGGCGGCCGCGTCATCGCCCGCGAAACCATCGCCGCCCTCAGGAAGGACGTCACCGCCAAATGCTACGGCGGCGACATCACAAGAAAGCGCAAGCTCCTCGAAAAGCAGAAGGAAGGCAAGAAGCGCATGCGCCAGTACGGCAGCGTGGATATCCCGCAGGAAGCGTTCATTGCGGCGCTCAGGATGGGGGAGGCGTAGCGGCCGGTCTTTGCTAGAAGTTCAATTCGTTTCCCTGTTCGCTTGTCCCTGCACTTCGCTGAGCCTCAACCTCATCGATGAACCTTAATATTGCAAGCATTGTTGAAACTATAAGTCTAGCCTCTTTTTCTTCAATAAGAACATTATCGTGAGCGAGGGATGAATTGTTTCTAATATCATTAAATCTTTGAAAAATATTGGTCATATTTTTCATGATTTCATTTGTCATTTCTGACAGGCCTTCCTCACTTTGGAGCAGTTTTCGGTATTCTCCGAACCTGCTGTGTAGAGGCGTTTTCTGGTCGACACTGTGGCCCCGATCCGAAAGAACCTGAGCCGTGCGTTTCATGCAGTATGTGTGAATGCGATCAATGCAGCTACCAAAATCACCGGAATCAAGGTAACGCTTGATTGATTTTACAAGCATCTCCAGAGTTGCATCTTCTGCAAATAAACTTGGCGTTTGAAGTCCATTATCATCTAACTGGTTGTAAAGACTTTGTGTTAATCGGACAAGCCATTCTCGCTCCTCCTGGCGATTCCCTGAACTGGTATATTGAGAATAATTTTCCCGATATTCCCACAATCTATCGAGCATTCTCGCAACGATCGGCCCGGGTTCAATCTCTATGAAACGGCGCAATCGCTGGGCTTTGGAATTGCCCTGCGAACAGTAGCGTTCATCTTCGATATTCACTCCTATTTCCTCTTCGAACCACTCTTTCATCGTCCGATTGGAAAAATCCAAAACATAACCACTTTCCATCCCGAAGATGGAATCTAGTTTCTTCATTTCCCATGGTTTGATGTCTGCCATAGCATTATATTGCTTCAGCTCTATCCCCTCTGGCAAGAGCAGTAACCCGTCGGAGAGCAGGCCGCGGAACCGTAAGTGGCTGGCTTGTGTTGGCTCTAGCGCCTGCGGCGGCATTTGCCGCGCTTGCGCCCGCGCGGCCGGCGGCAAAGCCGCCGAGTCCGCTCAGTCTCCCCCAAGCAAGAAGGAAGGGCAGGGCGCGGGCAAAGCCCGCGCGTCGGTCGTGTTGGCGGGCGGTGCCCGCCGCACGCCGGCCGGG
>CALLWN010000247.1 GCA_938016505.1 uncultured Sphingomonadaceae bacterium | reverse complement strand
TCGTCGCGGTCGCCGAGGTGGTTCTTGCCGAACTGCCCGGTCCGGTAGCCCAAGGTCTTGAGCACGGTGGCGATCGTCGGGATGGTCGGCTTCATGCCCTCCTCGGCACCCGGCATTCCCACCTTGGTGAGGCCGGTGCGCAGGCCGTTCTGGCCGGTGATGAAGCTGGCGCGGCCGGCCGTGCACGACTGTTCGGCGTAATAGTCGGTGAACAGCATGCCTTCGTCTGCCAGCCGGTCGATGTTGGGCGTGCGATACCCCATCATGCCCCTGGTGAAGCAGCTGAGGTTCGACTGGCCGATGTCGTCGCCCCAGAGAATGAGGAAGTTCGGTTTTCCGTTGGGCATGTGCTGGGCTCCTGTTGCCGCCTGAGCAGGTGAATGGACCGGGCCGGCCCCGACGGTGGCCGGCCGGGGCAGGACTGCGAATCGGGGTCCTACAGGTTCCTGCAGGACGGATTTGCCCGGTTCAGGGCAGTTCCGCGGAAATCCCGGAGACGGGAGGGTGGCCGGCCGAACCGGTCATGGGAACCAGTGGCGGAGCGGCAGCGGCAATGCGGGCCGTGCCCGACATGGCCATCTGGCGGTCCGCCGCGGCGGGCCGGGCTGTCGCGGGTGGCGGCAATGCCTCGGCTGGGAGGGTGCAGGGACGCGATGGCGGCGGTGGGGCCCGCCCGCGCCGGGCTGGCAGGGGAGTGGTGCCCGGGGGCGGATTCGAACCACCGACACAGCGATTTTCAGTCGCTTGCTCTACCAACTGAGCTACCCAGGCACGAGTGCCGGGCTATAGGCGCGGGCGCGGCGCCGGGTCAACGGGGTGGGGCGGCGGGATTGCGGATGGATTTGGTCGCCTTTCTGCAACAGCCGCCGGGAGAGTGGCGAAGGGTCCGGCTTCGCATCTTGCCAGCTTCGCATCTTGTCTGCCGGGCGCGGCTTCGAATTCCTCCACAGTCGCATCACCGGCTGCAGAGGATGGTCCATGCCTTGGGGATTGCGCGCGCTGCCTCTTCTCCTCGGCTGCGGGGCGCTGGCCGAGGTGCCGGCGCAGGCCAGCTTGCCAGCGCGGGCGCAGCCGAGGGGGATGACAGCATCATCGTGACGGGGACGCACCGGGGCGACCGCACGGTGCTCGACAGTGCGGTGCCGATCGACGTGGTGACGGGCGAGGCCCTCACCACGCGCGGCCTTGCCGAGACGGCACGGGCGCTGCGCGACCTCGTGCCTTCGTTCAACTTCCCGCATCCGTCGATCACCGACGGGACCGACGTGATCCGCCCGGCGACGCTCAGGGGCCTGGGGCCGGACCATACGCTGGTGCTGGTCAACGGCAAGCGCCGGCATCTCGCCGCTCTTCTCAACATCAACGGCTCGGTTGGGCGGGGGTCCCAGGCGGTCGACATCAACATGCTCCCGTCGCCGGCGCTGGGGCGGGTGGAAGTGCTGCGCGACGGGGCGGCGGCGCAATATGGCTCGGACGCGATTGCCGGGGTGATCAACTTCCAGCTGCGCGAGGACCGGGCGGGCGCGCGCCTAGTCGCAACCTTCGGCACCCACAGGGGGCGCGTTGCGAGGGTGGAGGAGGTGACCGGGGTCAGGACGGGTGCCGGAGGCCTGCCCGTGCTGATGCCCGATGGCGTGCTGACGCTCGAGACCACCGGCCGGAACCGCCGCGCCAACGACGGGGACTTCCTCCAGCTTTCGAGCAACTTCGGCCTGCCGGTCGCGGCCGAGGGCTTTCTCAACGTGACGGCCGAGTATCGCGACCGAAAGCCCACCAACCGCGCCGGCCACGACCCGCGCCGGCAGTATAATGTTGCGGCGGTGTCCGGCCCGGCCGAGTTCAGCTTCGACCGGCTGTCGCACCGCTACGGCGATGCCAGGACCGAGGATGCCGGGCCTGCCGTCAATTTCGGGCTGCCGCTCGACGAGAATGTGACAGCCTATGCGTTTGGGACCTACGGCGAGCGGGACGGCGAGTCGGCCGGTTTCTGCCGGCGCTCGAACGACAGTCGCAACGTGATCGGGATCTGCCGGGACGGGTTCCTGCCGCTCATCACCTCGAAGGCGAAGGACCATGAGTTCTTTGCAGGGCTCAAGGGGGCTTTTGGCGAAACCCGGTTCGACCTCTCCTTCGGCCACGGCCGCAACGCGTTCGACTTCCGGATCATCAATTCGGTCAACGCGTCCCTCGGGGCGGCGAGCCCGACCGAGTTCGATGCCGGCGGGCTCAGATATGCCCAGTATCTGTTCAACCTCGACCTGAACCGGAGCTTCGACTGGCTTGCCGGGGTCACGCTGGCAGCCGGGCTGGAGTGGCGGCGCGAGACCTACCGGGTGCGGCCGGGCGGGGTCGCGAGCGATGTCGCCGGGCCGGTCCGGGTGGGCGAGAACAACCCGCAGTTCACCGGGGCGGCTGGCACTGCCTTTGCCGCACCGGGGGCGCAGGTGTTTCCGAGCTTCCAGCCGGTGATCGGCGGGGTGAAGGTGACGGGCGAGAATGCGCGGGAGAATGTGTCGCTCTATGCCGAGGCCGATGCCAACCTGACGGCGAAATGGTCGCTGCAGCTGGCCGGGCGGTTCGAGGACCCTTCCGGCTTCGGCTCGGACTGGAACTCGAAGGCGGCGACGCGGTGGCAGGCGCGCGAGTGGTTCGCGCTGCGGGGCGGGGTGTCGACCGGGTTCCGGGCGCCTCGGCTTGCCCAGCAGTTCTTCGCGGCCTCTGCAACCAACAATGTTGGCGGCGCGCTACTTCTTCAACGGGATCGACACGCAGACCCAGGGTCTCGACGTGATCGCGAACTGGCGACCGGACGTGGGCGACATCGGCAGGCTCGGGCTCACGCTTGGCTGCAACCGCAACAGGAGCCGGATGGCTGGCCGGCAGGACCTGCCCGGAGCGCTCAACCAGGTGCCGGGGATCACGCTGTTCGGGCGGCTGGGGGGCGTGGTGGCCGGGGTGGGGCCTCAGCCGGGCGCCCAGGCGAGGCGGGCGTCGCCGCGTGCCTCGACCAACAGGAAGGCGCCCTGGCCGAGCGGGCGGATGACGCCGTTGCGGGTTTCGGTGATTTGGGCGTCGAGGAGGAAGGCGCCGATGCGCTT
>CALLWN010000246.1 GCA_938016505.1 uncultured Sphingomonadaceae bacterium | reverse complement strand
CGCGGGGCCGAATACACCACCAACATGGTGCCCAAGGTGAAGCTTGAAGTGGCCGTGCCAGACGCGCTTGCCAACCGGACGGTCGAGACCATCCAGCAGGCCGCCCACACCGGTGCGATCGGCGACGGCAAGATCTTCGTGCTGGAACTTGCCCAAGCGGTGCGGATCCGCACTGGCGAAACCGACGAGACCGCACTGTGAGCCGGTCCCGAACAACAGCGATGTGCAAGGAGGGGTCTTTGACGCAGGAGATGCCAATGCGCCTGAAGGCGCTTCTCAGGGGCGCCGCACTGGCGCTTCTGGTCGCGGCAGCGCCCGTGCTCGCCCAGGAGGCGGCGGCGCCGGTGCCGAACAAGGGCGACACCGCGTGGATGATCGTCGCAACCGTTCTCGTGATGCTCATGATCCTGCCCGGCATCGCGCTCTTCTACGGCGGTCTCGTTCGCACCAAGAACATGCTCTCGGTGCTCACTCAGGTCACGGCCGTCGCCAGTCTCGCCATGATCATGTGGGTCATGTTTGGCTACAGCCTCGCCTTTGGCGGTGATTTCAACCAGTTCATCTCGAGCGGAAAGTTCTTCCTGGCCGGGATCACTTCGGACTCGACTGCAGCCACCTTCACCGATGGCGTGGTGATCCCCGAGTTCATATTCATTGCCTTCCAGATGACCTTCTCGGCGATCACCATTGCCCTCGTCGTCGGCGGTCTCGTCGAGCGGATGAAGTTTTCCGCGCTGATGGTCTTCGCCCTCGTCTGGCTGGTGGTCGTCTATTACCCCATCGCCCACATGGTCTGGTATGCGGGCGCTGACGAGGCCTCGACCGGGCTGATCTTTGGCTGGGGCGCGCTCGACTTCGCCGGAGGCACGGTCGTCCACATCAATGCCGGCGTGTCGGCACTCGTCGGCGCCTACTTCCTCGGCAGCCGGATCGGCTACCAGAAGGAACCGATGCCGCCGCACTCGCTGACGATGACCCTCATCGGCACCGGGCTTCTCTGGGTCGGCTGGTTCGGTTTCAACGGCGGATCGGCGCTCGAGGCGGACGGCGTCGCGAGCCTCGCCATCGTCAACACCTTCGTCGCGACTGCCGCAGGCGTGCTGTTCTGGATGGTCACCGAGAAGCTGATCGGCCACAATGGCTCGCTGCTCGGGGCCTGCTCGGGGGCGATCGCCGGCCTCGTCGCAGTCACCCCGGCCGCCGGCAACAGCGGGCCCTTCGGCGCGGTCCTCCTCGGCGCGGTTGCCGGTATCGCCTGCTGCCTGTTCGTCATGAAGGCCAAGCCGAGGCTGGGCTTCGACGACAGCCTCGACGTGTTCGGAATCCACGGGATCGGCGGCATCATCGGCTCGGTCGGCACGGCCTTCACCATGCTGCCCTCGCTCGGCGGGCCCGGAGACCCGGCCGACTATGCGCTTGGCCCGCAGCTGTGGATCCAGGTGAAGTCGGTGCTGCTCGCCATCGGCTGGGCGGCGGCCGGTTCGGCAATCGCGTTCGGGATCGCCAAGGCGCTCACCGGCCTCAGGGTCAGCCCGGATGTCGAGCGCGAGGGCCTCGATCTCGGCGAGCATGGCGAGCGCGCCTACAACTTCTGAACCTCTTCCTCCCCAAGGAACCAACTCCCCCGGCGGGCGACCGCCGGGGGCATTTTTTCTATCACGCGCGCTGCCGCGTCACGCCCGGTGCCGCGTCAGCGCACCCTGGGAAGGTTCGGGCGGAACGGTGGCGGGGGCCCGGCCGGACGGTCACGGCGCGGCTGCTGCGACTGGTAGGCGACGAGGCAGTGCTCGGCGCAATAGGGAAAGCCCGGCGCGACCGGCTTGCCGCAAAAATGGAAGTCGGGTTCGTCGGGATGGCCGATCGGCCACTTGCAGATGCGGTCATTGAGATCGAGCAGCGTGACCCGCTTTGCCCGTTCCGCGGGTCTTGCAGTCCGGCGCGGTGCCGGCGCGGGCGCCGGCTGCGGCTGCGGCTGCTCCACCGGATCGTCGGCATCGGCAACCGCGGGCTCATCGGCCCTGGCTGGTTCGGGAGCCTCGATCGCTGGCGCGCTCGCGGTGCGCTTCCTGGCGCGGCTCCCATTTTCCTCCGCCTTCGCGTCGGCCCCCTTGAGCGGCGAGGGCCGCGAGGCGAGGCCGAGCCGGTGGGCCTTGCCGATCACGGCGTTGCGGGTGAGCCCTTCGCCGAGCGCTTCGGCGATCTGGCTGGCCGAATGGCCTTCCTGCCAATATTTGGTCAGAAGCGCGATCCGCTCCTCGGTCCAGGCCATGCGTGTCTCCGATCCGTCTACCGGGGTCCTTGCACTTGTCGCCCGGCCGGGCGCGCGGCTAGGTGCAGGACCATGAACGCCCCCCTCGCCCCCGCCCCGCTGCGCCCGCCCGGCGATCCGGTCATTCGCGGCGTGAACTGGCTGGGGGTGAAGACCCTCTATCTGAAGGAGGTGCAGCGTTTCTTCAAGGTCCAGATGCAGACCGTCTGGGCGCCGGCCATCACCACCCTCATGTTCCTCGCCATCTTCATGGTGGCCCTCGGCGGGGTGAAGCGCGAGGTGCTGGGGGTTCCCTTCGGCTCCTTCCTCGGGCCCGGCCTCATCATCATGGGCATGGCCCAGAACAGCTTCCAGAACACGCTCTCGAGCCTCATCATCGCCAAGGTGCAGGGCACCATCGTCGATGTGCTGATGCCACCGCTCTCCAGCCGGGAGCTGCTGGTCGCCTGGGTTGGGGGCGCGGTCACGCGGGCGTGGCTGGTCGGGCTCGCAATCTGGGGGGCCATGCTGCTGTGGCCTGGGGTCGATGTCGGCATCGTGCACCTGCCGCAGGTGCTGCTGTTCGGCACGCTCGGGGCCATCCTCATGGCGCTCCTCGGCGTGCTCACCGGGCTGTGGGCGGAAAAGTTCGACCATGGCGCGGCCGTCACCAATTTCCTGGTGCAGCCGCTGACCCTGCTGTCGGGAACCTTCTACGCGATCGACCGCCTGCCCCCCGCCATGCAGACGCTCTCCCGCGCCAACCCCTTCTTCTACATGATCGACGGGTTCCGGTCCGGCTTCATCGGGGTCGCCGAGGCGAGCGCGACGGTCGGCACGCTCGTCGTCGGTGGGCTCGCCCTCCTCCTGTGGGTGGCAGCCTGGCGCATCCTCGAATCGGGGTGGAAAGTCCGGGCCTGAGCCGCTATTTCCATCCTCTGGCGGCGGCCTTGGCGGCCGCCGTTTCCGTTCGCGAGGTATGCCGATGATCCCCGTCCTGATGCCCGTCTATGCCCGCTCCGACGTGGCACCGGTCAGGGGCGAAGGTTGTTACCTTTACGATGCCAACGGTCGCCAGTGGCTCGACTTCGCCAGCGGAATCGCCGTCAACTGCCTCGGCCCCGGCCACCCGCATTTCACCGAACGGCTGAAGGCGCAGGTGGAGACGCTGATCCATGTCTCAAACCTCTACGCCTCGCCCCAGCAGGAGTCGGTGGCACGTCGCCTCGTCGACCTCACCTTCGCCGACACGGTCTTCTTCACCAACTCGGGTGCGGAGGCGATCGAGTGCGCGGTCAAGACGTGCCGGCGGTTCCATTTCGCTGCCGGCCGGCCCGAACGCCACCGGATCCTCACCTTCTCCAACGCGTTCCACGGCCGCACGCTGACAGCGATCGCGGCGACCGACCAGGCGAAGCTGCGCGACGGCTTCGACCCGCTGCCCGACTGGTTCCGGGTGCTCCCCTTCGACGATCTCGCCGCAGCCGAGGGCGCGATCGACGGCACGGTCGGCGGGATCATGGTCGAGCCGGTGCAGGGCGAGGGCGGGGTGCGCCCGGCGTCG
>CALLWN010000245.1 GCA_938016505.1 uncultured Sphingomonadaceae bacterium | reverse complement strand
GTCCGAGGGCAGCGAGCGTGGCAAGCGGCGCGAGCCCGGGCGCGCGTGGCGCCTCGGGGCCGGGGGTGAGGCCGAGGGCGACGAGGGCGTTGAGGAGAAAGAGGAGGCCGGCGCTGGGGCTGGAAACTGGCGCGACGAGGGGCGCCGAAGCTGGAGCCGAGGTCGGAGGGTTCCCGGGCAGGGGTGGGCACGATGGCGGCCGAGGGGCGCGGCCCTTTGCCGCCCGGGCGGGTGTAGGAACGGGTGGGGAAGCGGATGGTGCGGGGCCTGCGACCGCCGGCCGTTCGCCTGGGGGCAGGCGGGGGGCCGGTGCCGGCCCGGCCATGGGCGCGGGGGTGGCAGGGGTTGGGGGAGCGGGGCGCAGCGCGGCGGGGCCGGGCGGCGCCTGCGCCATGGTCTCGACCACCTGCCGCCAGCAGGAGTCGCGGACGACATGCGGATGCTGCGCAGCATCGAGCGCGGCGAGGATGAGGGCGCGGGCGGGCGGCGCGAGCGCCGGAAGGGCTGGATCGTGGCCGGCGGCCTTGGCGAGGAGGGATTGGAGGCGGGCGCGGTGGCCCGGGGGCGGGACGCCGGGGCGGGGTCGCAGCGCCAGGTGGTGCGGCCCTTCGGGGGCTGCGCTGCCGGCCTCTGCCAGCGCCGCGATGGCGACCTCGCAGGCCTCCGGAGAGAGGCGTTGGGCGAGTGCGGCGGCGCGGCCGGCGGCGGCGAGCCGGGCGACGACGGCGGGAAGGAGGCGGCTGTCGGGGAGGAGCCGGGCGCGGATGTCATGTGGCGTTGCCGGGTGGAGCGAAGGCGGATGGTGGGCGGGCGCGGCGAGGCCATCGAGCATGGCCCCGATCTTCCAGGCCCAGTGGGCGGCGGAGGAGGAGAACAGGCGGGGGCGCTCGGCGATGCCGGTTGCGGGGTCGCGCTCAGCCTCGGCGAGGGCGTGCGCCAGCGCTTGCGCGACGCCATCAGCGAAGTGGGCGCGGGCGGGGCTGCCACCCTGGCCGGGCCGGATCGGGCCGGGGCTTGCGAGGCGCGGCACGAGGAGGAGCGCGCCGGGGGGCAGGCCGAGCGCGTCGAGCGGGACCGCCGCAAGCGCGGGGGCAAGGAGCGCCCTGCCCTGCCCTGCGCCCGGCCCCGAGAGCCGGGCGCGGCCGATGGCGAGCGCGGCGGCCATGGCTCAGCGCTTCAGCAGCCGGCGCAATGCAGCAAGGCCGAGGAGGCCGAGGAGCACCCACCACCATTTCGGCCTGTGGTGCGGGTGGCCGCCAGTGTCGCCGTTGCCGCCGGGCCGATCGCCGGGGTCGCGCGGGAGTTCGGCGATGTCGCCGGCGCGGCCGCCGGGCTCCATGGCGAGGCGGACCCGGAGCTGGACCCTGTCTCCGGGGCGGACCCGCAGGCGCAGCACGCCGGGGGCGACACGGGTGAGGCCGGGTCCGGTGATCGACCAGGAGAAGGCGTCGGCGGCGCCGACATGGTGGGCGACGAAGCCGAACGAGCCGAGTTCGGAGGCGAGGTTCGGGTAGGTGGTGCCGGCAATGGTGAGGCTGTTGCCGGTGCGGCGGAGCCCTTCCGTCAGCCAGACGATCGCGACATGATCCGCGAGGGCGACGGCGAGTTCGCGCCGGATGCCTGCATTCACCTTGCCGTTGAACAGCGCGTCGGGGTCGAGGTCGAACTGGTCGAGGACGTTGCGGGCACCTTCGGAGAGGGTTCCGGAGGCGATGGCGACCAGTTCGGTGCCGAGCGTGCCGGGCTTGGCCATGACGAGGTCGGCGAGGCGGATCTCGCGGGCGAAGCTGCGGAGGATGATGTCGTGCTCGGCCGCGCCGGCCGGCGGGTCGGGCAGGCCCTCGGTGCTGACCTCGGCCTCGCGCTCGAGCGAGGAGAGGCTGACGAAGTCCATGTTGCGGCGGGTGGCGACCTGGACGAAGTTGACTGCGCTTGCCGCCGAGAGGGTGGCGGTCATGCACTGGTGGGTGGCACCGGCGAAGCCCGCAGCGGAGACCTGGGCGCGGGTCCAGACGGTTGCGAGCGTCGCGTCGGCGCCGGTGGCGATTGCGGCGGATGGCGCGGTGGGGTTGGGGGCAAGCGTGGCAGGCTCGGTCCATTTGACGCCGAGTCCCCAGTTGGCGAAGGCAAAGGTGGCCTGGATGCCGGTGACGGGCGGGCCGCTGTTGCGGACGATGGCGAGCAGCTCATTGTCGCGGGTGTCGGCGCTGGCGGTGCCGCGGATCTGGCTTCCCGGCGCGCCACCGGCGCCGACCGGGCGGACGCCGATCGAGAGCGGGCCATTGGGGAAGAAGATGCCGAGACCCGGGTTGCTTCCCGGCGGAGTCTGGAGGGCGGGGACGAGGCCGGTGCCCCAGGCGGGGATGGCGAGGTTGGGGCCGACTGCGCCGGTCAGTTCGGCGCCGGCGGGGACGCTGTTCTGCAGGTCGCCAAGGTCGGGGTTGACGCGGATGATGTTGGCGTAGGCGCCGAAGCCGTCGGCGAGGTCGAGCCAGTTGGCATTGCCGCCGGCGAGCCGGGGCATCGAGACCTCGATGCTCCAGGCGCACTCGTCGGGGCTTCCGGCGGGGCGGGACGGCTTCCAGCTGCGGACCCGGATGTCGATCGCGGGCAGACCGGAGCTGACCTGGGTCCAGGGCGCGCCGGTTGCGTTGCCGCGCCAGAGGTCCCAGCGGCTGGCGGGCAGGAGGACATTGGTCTTCACCTGGTTGGCGCCGGTGCCGGCCCCGGCCTCGACGCCGATGCCAGCGAGGACCGGGCGGATGACGAGCATGCGGGCACTGGCCTGGCTGCTGCCGGGCGTGGGCTTGAGCGCGAGGATGACCTGGTCGTCCGCGTCGAAGCTCTGGTCGAAGCGGGCAAGGATGCCGATGACGAGCCGGTCGCCGGCGGCGACGCGGACGCCCTGGAGGATGACGGGGGAGAGGGTTCCGCCATCGAAGGTGCGGCGGAAGCCGTTGGTGTAGCCGGGCTCGCCCGGTTCGCCGCTGGCCATGAAGTCATGGTCGATGAAGCCGTCGAGGGTGGGCGGGCCGGTGACGCCGTCGGTACTGCCGAAGCTGAGCGTGGTCATGGGCGATCCTTTCAGGCGACGATCTCAAGGGGGATGGTGGTGAAGCCGGTGTAGGGAGAAAGGCCGCCGCCGCTCGCGGTCTGGCGGCTTTCGAACCGCAGGGTGGCGGTGGCGCCGACCGCGCCGGCGCGGTTCTCGATCGCAAGCTCGATGTCGGCATTGTCGGCAGCGGCGATGGGGCCGCTGGCGGGGGTGAGGGTGAAGGCCCAGTTGGCCGCCGGTCCGGTCGCAAGGGTTGCGGCGTGGGCGAAGCTGCCGGCCGGCTGGCCTGCGGGGCGGAGATCGGAGACGCGGACGATGAGGCTGCCCGAGCGGCCAGCGCGAACGTGGATGCCGGGGCTGGTGACCCCGTCAATCGTGACCGGGCCTGGGCGGACGTTGGACGCGGGGGTGACGAACGGGCCGAAATCGAGGGCGTAGCCGACCCGTGGATCGGGAACGTCGACAGGGGCGCCGACGCGGATCTGGATGGGATCGGACTGGCTCTGGATCGCACCGTCGTCGCTGGTGACGAGGAGGCGAAGATCGGCGGCGGTGGCACCTGCTGGCACGCGGAGCGAAACCGTCACGCGGCGGGTCTGGCCGGGCTCGATTGCCATGGGGCTTGCCGGCGTGATGGCGAGGGCTGCGCGCCAGGCGGCCTCGGTCGCGCCGGCAAGGCCCGAGAGCTGGGCGGCGAGCGCGAGACTGTCGGCGAAGAGGGTCTGCGCGGTGACGTCGAAGGCGAAGTTCAGGAGATCGCCGATGCTGACCGTGCCTGCGGGGCCGCCGGCGGGCTGGATTGGGAAGGTGCCGGCCTGCACCCGGGCCTGCGGCTCGATCCGGACCGGGCGGGCCGGCGAGCGGCGGCCCTCGGGCGTCTCCACCTGGATGTCGATGGTGCGCGGCAGGCCGGCGAGCGTGAGCGGGACCGGGAGCGACAGCGCGGTCGGGGTGGAATCGAGGCGGATCCCGTGGACTTCGGCGCCATCGAACAGGACCCGGTTGCTGCGGGGCGCGCTGGCGAAGTTGCGGCCGACGATGGTGATGAGGCCCCCGGCGCGGATGGGCGTGCCTTCGGGCAGGATCCTGTCGATGACCGGCCCACCGGCGGCGCCCTCGAGCGCGGCGAGGCGGATGGCGAGGTCGTTCAGGTCGGCGCGCAGCGCGTTGAAGAGGTCGGCGGTGATGAGGTCGCCGGGCTGGACCGGGGCGAAGCTGAGCCCGGCGAGGCGGGTGGTGAAGCTGCCGCGCTCGGCGTCGGTCAGGGCGCGGCCGAGGATGGCCTCGACCGTCTGCCAGAGGCGGGTCGTGGTGGCGGTGATCGTCAGGCCGGCGGTGGCGGGGGGCTGGCTGGCCATGCTGGCTGCTCCTCAGGCGATGGCGACGTTGGCGGCGTCGAAGCGGTGGAGGTTGAAGCGGGCGTCGGCGCGGTAGGCGAGGTGCCCGCTGGCGAAGAGGTGGTAGCGTTCGGGGGGCAACGGGTCGGACGCGGCGAGCCGGTTCTCGGCCACCGCGTAGAGCCAGACCAGCTCATCGGAGGCGGTGTCGATCGCCGGCGAGGCGAGGCTGTCGCGGATGAGGGGTTCGACCTGGGCGGCGGTGAGGTGGACCGGGCCCCGGACCGTCATGCCATCGAGGAACTGGAGGGCGCCGGCGGCGGTGAGGAAGGGGAGCGCGCCGATCGGGGGCAGGTGGCGGAAGTGGGTGCGCGCGCGGATGGCGCCAGGCGTGGCGAGGCGGCCGAGGCGGTCGGCGCGCTCGGCCTCGAACTGGAGGAGCATGGCGCGGCCCACGGCGACGCGGCGCGGCGCGGCGAGCGAGGCGAGCGGGTTGGCGCCGCTGTCGGCGAGGGTGGCGGGGCGGCGGACGGCCCACATGTCGAGGAAGGCGGGGGTGAGGCTGCCGGTGACGGCGAGGAGGGCGAGCGGGAGCATCGACGGGCCGAGGCCATGGGGGCGGAGCGCGGCGAGGAGATCGTCGGCGCGGTCGCCGGCGGCCATGAGGTTGGTGGCGTGGCGGGCGAGGACGCCCTCGCCAAAGCAGCGGTAGGCGATGCGGTTGCGGGCGTCGGCGTCGGCGAGGCTGACGCCGGGGAGGAGGTGGAAGGGGACCTGGAGAAGGGCGAAGGCGACTCCGTGGACCCGGCGGTCGGCGTTGCAGGGGCCGGGCGTGCCGCCGAGGCTGGTGACGGGGGCGCGGCCTGCGGTGCGGGCGGCTGGCGTTGCGACGAGGAGGTAGAGGCCGGCGCCGGCGACATAAATGCCGGTGCCGGCGGGCTGGCAGGCGGCAAAGCCATGGGGGCCGGGGGCGGCCGGGGCCGGGGCCGGCGGGCGGGCGAGGAGGAGCCGGCGCGGGGCCTCGAGGCGGAGGAGGTGGCCGGCGGGCGTGATGCCGAGGCCGGGGGCGATGGCGAGCGCGGGGCCCTCGGCGTCGGCAGGCGCGAGGCGGACCTCGAGCCCGTCGGCGACTCCGGGGCCGAGGGCGCGGGCGAGCGCGCGGTCGCCGTCTTCGCGGGCGGCCTGCTCGGCCGAGAGGTCGGCGGCGGTGAGGAGGCGGCCGTTGAAGAAATGGATGTCGGACGCGGTGTCGGCCATCGCGCCGAGGAGGAGCGGCTCGCCGGGGCTGGTGGCGGTCATGACGGCCTCCCCGGGCCGGTGAAGATGCCGTGTGTGATTGAGGCACGCGACGTGCTTCACGTGGGCCGACACAAAGCCGACGTCGTGACTGACGAGCACGATCGGCAGGTGCTCGTTGAGTTCATGGAGTGTGTCG
>CALLWN010000244.1 GCA_938016505.1 uncultured Sphingomonadaceae bacterium | reverse complement strand
ATCGGCCGTGCCTATGGCGCGCGCACCACGCCGCACATGTTCGTGATCGACCCGAAGGGGACGCTCGTCTACGCTGGCGGGATCGACGACATCCAGTCGGCGAACAGCAGCGACATCGCGAGGGCGCGGAACTTCGTCACGCTGGCGCTTGCCGACCTCGAGGCGGGGCGCCCGGTCTCGAACCCGACCAGCCGCCCCTACGGCTGCTCGGTGAAATACTGAGCCTGAGCACCGGCGTCGTCGAACCCGGGCAGGACCGGCCCTCTCGCTATTGGGCGTGGCACCGGATGCCCGGTGCGCTAGCCTCTGCGCATGTCTGCGACCGATCTCGACCAGCTCGTCGCCCGATGGCGCGCCTATGTCGCCTCGCATGACCACCAGCTGCTGTGGGACTGGCTGCACCCCGATTCGGTCTTTGAAAGCCCTGTCGTCCACACGCCCCAGCGCGGCCGGGACATCGTCTTCAAATATCTGACCAGTGCCGACACGGTGCTCGGCGGCCCGGGCTTCACCTACGTCGGCGAATGGCGCAGCGCCGACAGCGTGATCCTCGAGTTCACCAACCAGGTCGAAGGGATCTCGGTCAACGGGATCGACATGATCCGCTTCGACCCCGAGGGGCGGATCATCCACTTCAAGGTGATGGTGCGGCCGCTCAAGGCGATCAACCTGCTCCACCGGCTGATGGGAGAGCAGCTTCAGAAGCTGGCCGCGGCGGGCTGACGGCCGGCGGCTCCGCCCGGTTTCTCCCCTCAGCCCTTCGCCCCTCAGCCCTTCGCTGGCGCGACCACCCGGATCGAGAGTTCGCGGAGCTGGCGCTCGGAGACAGGCGAGGGTGCGCCCATCATCAGATCCTCGGCCCTCTGGTTCATGGGAAAAACGACGACCTCGCGCAGGTTGGGCTCATCGGCCAGCAGCATGACGATCCGGTCCACGCCCGGTGCCGAGCCGCCGTGCGGTGGCGCGCCATAGCGGAGCGCGTTGAGCATGCCGCCGAACTCCCGCTCGACATCGGCCTCGCTGTAGCCGGCGATGGCGAAGGCCTTGAACATGATGTCGGGCCGGTGGTTCCGGATCGCGCCGGACGACAGCTCGACGCCGTTGCAGACGATGTCATACTGGAAGGCGAGGATGTCGAGCGGATCCTGCGTCTCCAGCGCCTCGAGCCCGCCCTGCGGCATCGAGAAGGGGTTGTGGGAAAACTCGATCCGCCCGGTCTCGGCATTGCGTTCGTACATCGGGAAGTCGACGATCCAGCAGAAGCGATAGGCGCCCTGCTCGACGAGCCCGAGCTGCTCGCCCACCCGGATGCGTGCCATGCCCGCGAGCTTCGCTGCCTCGGCCTCGGGCCCGGCGGCAAAGAAGCAGCCGTCATCCGGGCCAAGGCCAAGTGCTGCGAAGAGGTCGGCCATCGCCGCCTCGCCATGGTTCTTCGCGATCGGCCCACCGAACTCGCCGCCCTTGCGGGTGACATAGCCGAGCCCGGCAAAGCCCTCGCCACGCGCCCATTCGTTCATGTCGTCGAAGAACTTGCGGCTGAGGCCAGCGGTTCCGGGCGCTGGAATTGCGCGGACGACTCCACCTGAGGCGACAATCCGGGCGAACAGCGCGAAACCGGAGTCGCGAAAGTGGCTGCCCACGTCGCGGATGAGGAGCGGGTTCCGGAGGTCGGGCTTGTCGCTGCCGTAGGTCAGCATCGCCTCGGCATAGGGGATGCGCGGGAACGGCGGTTTGGTGACATCCCACGGCGTGGCGCGACGGAAGCCGGCGAATTCCTCGAACACGCCGGCGAGCACCGGCTCGATGGCTGCGAACACATCCTCCTGGGTGACGAAGCTCATCTCGAAGTCGAGCTGGTAGAACTCGCCCGGCGAGCGGTCAGCCCGTGCGTCCTCGTCGCGGAAGCAGGGGGCGATCTGGAAGTAGCGGTCGAACCCGGCCACCATCAGCAGCTGCTTGAACATCTGCGGCGCCTGGGGGAGCGCGTAGAACTTGCCCGGGTGCAGCCGCGACGGCACCAGGAAGTCGCGGGCGCCCTCGGGGCTTGAAGCGGTCAGGATGGGCGTCTGGAACTCGGTGAAGCCGGACGCGATCATCCGCCGGCGCAGCGAGGCGATCACCGCGGACCGCAGCATGATGTTCTGGTGCAGCCGTTCGCGCCTCAGGTCGAGGAAGCGGTATTTCAGGCGGATATCCTCGGGATAGTCGGCCTCGGTTGCAACCGGCATGGGCAGTTCGGCGGCTTCCGACTGCACCACCACCTCACGCACCCGCACTTCGACTTCGCCGGTCGGCAGTGCCGCGTTGATGGTTTCCGGTGTGCGGGCGACGACCTCGCCAGTAACCGTCACGACCGACTCGAGCCGCAGGTGCTCGAGGACGCCGAGCGCCGGCGATCCGGCCATCACCACAAGCTGGGTCAGGCCGAAATGGTCGCGCAGGTCGATGAACAGGAGACCGCCATGGTCACGGCGGCGGTGGAGCCAGCCGGACAGCCGGACCGTCTTGCCGACATCGGCGACCCGAAGCTCGGCACAATGGTGGCTGCGAAAGGGGGGAAGCTGGTCGTGGGCGGAAGACATGGGCCGCGCTTCAAGGCGGCGCGTGACCGCTTTGTCAAGCTTGGGCAAGCCCGCTAGGAAGCAGGCGTGCAGATCCACCCCCTCATCACGCGCCGGGACGACCTTGTGGCGCTGATGGCGCGCATGCGCCACGCCGACTTCCTCGCCGTCGACACCGAGTTCATTCGCGAGAACAGCTACTGGCCCGAGCTGTGCCTCATCCAGGTGGCAACGGCAGACGATGCTGCCGTGATCGACCCGCTCGCCGATGGGCTCGACCTTGCGCCGCTGTTCGAGCTTCTCCTCGACCCGGCCATACTGAAGGTGATGCACGCCGGGTCCCAGGACATCGAGATCTTCTGGAACCTGACCGGACAGGTGCCGCAGCCGCTGTTCGACACCCAGGTCGCGGCCATGGCGCTGGGGCTCGGCGAACAGGCGTCCTACGCCCATCTTGTCGCCCATTTCGCCGGTCACACGCTCGACAAGGGTGCCCGCTTCACCGACTGGGCACGGCGGCCCTTGTCCGAGCGGCAGCTGCAATATGCGATCGCCGACGTGACCTATCTTGCCGAGTTCTTCCCGAAGATGCTGGATGCCCTGCGCAGGACCGGGCGGGGGGCCTGGCTCGACGAGGAAATGGCGCGACTGGCCGATCCGGAGAATTACCGGATCGACCCCGAAGAGGCGTGGCAGCGCCTCAAGCTTCCGGGCCGGAAGCCCGAGATGCTCGGGCGCCTCAAGGCGCTTGCCCGCTGGCGCGAACATGAGGCGATGGAAAAGAATGTGCCGCGCGGCCGGATCGTGAAAGACGAGACCCTGCTCGATCTCGCGGCGCACCCGCCGGCAAGCCAGGCCGAACTTGCCCGCGTGAGGGGGCTGTCGCCGGCATGGCAGACCAATGCCATCGGCGAGCGGCTCATGGCCGCGCTCGCGGCAGCAACGCCCTTCTCTCCCGACACACTCCCGGCACGCGACGGGCGGCCCGGGCTTGGCGCGAATGGAAGCCTCGTTGCCGATGTGCTGAAGCTGCTCCTCAAGATGCGGGCGAAGGAGGCAGGCGTTGCCCCTCGCCTGCTGGCCCGCAGCGAGGACATGGAGGCGCTCGCCGCCGGCGTACGCGAGGGCCTGCCGATCCTCGAGGGCTGGCGACGCGAGCTGTTCGGCGAAGATGCGCTGGCGCTGGTCGAGGGCCGGCTCGGGTTCCTCGTGGAGAATGGCAGGGTCCGGATGCTCCCGGCCGCCGGCCTCACCGGAGCTGCAGACATGGCTCCATCCCCAGGGCCTCCGCCAGAAGGCGGTGCCGCCGAGCGACCGCCTCGCCGTAGAGCGCGTCCGCAGCGCGGGGAAGGCTGAGAACGAGGCCGTCTGCAGTCATCGCGATTGCGCTTGCCGAGAGCAGCTCGGCAGTGCCGCCACTCAGCCGCTGGGCGAGGCGCAGGGCGAGACCCCAGAGGCGCGCGCGCGCCAGCGCTTCGGCCGATGCCAGCCGGTCGAGCCTTGCAAGGAGCGGATGCGGGACCGTGCCGCCATTCGACACGAAGAGCGCCATGGCCAGCATGGCGCGCCCTGGCGCATCGATC
>CALLWN010000243.1 GCA_938016505.1 uncultured Sphingomonadaceae bacterium | reverse complement strand
GGTTGCCGATCGCGATCACCCAGTCCCCGACGCGGAGACTGCGCGAGTTGCCAAAGGCAACGAAGGGCAGATCCCGGCCGTCGATCTTGAGGAGCGCAAGGTCGGACAGCGGGTCTCTGCCCACCACGCGCGCCTTGTATTCGCGCCGGTCGGACAGGGTGACGGTGATCGCATCGACCGGGCTGCGGCCGTCGCGCCCCGAAATCACATGGTTGTTGGTGACGACATAGCCGTCGGCCGAGATGAGAAAGCCAGACCCGAGCGAGGTCGCCTCGCGGGTCACGGGCTCCCCGGCCTCACCCTGCTGCTCCTGGAAGCGGCGGAACAGCTCCTCGATGCTGGTGCCGGGACCGAAACGGGGAAACGCCCGGCCAACCTCGACCCGCTGCGTTGTCGAAATGTTCACGACGGCAGGCTGAAGCCGCGCGGTGAGGTCGGCGAAGCTGCGCGGTGCGCCCTGGGGCGGCTCGGCTGGCTGCAGAGGCGCGACCGGCTGGGCCGCAGCAGGCACCTGGGCCACGGCCGCAGGCGCTGCGAGGAGGGCGAGGAGTGCCAGCAGGGACGGAGCGAAGGTGCGGATGGTTGCGGTCCTTTCTCTCTGCGTGCGCGCCTTTGTCCGCGCAGGATTTCGCTGCGCTGAACGCCTAGCGGTTGCTGGACCTGCCATTGAATTCGCGGAGGAACTCATTGTCGGGTGAAAGCACGACTGCTGCATTCCCGTCGTTGAAGGTGGTGCGGTAGGCCTGCATGGCGCGGTAGAAGGCGTAGAACTGCGGATCCTTGCCGAAGCTCTCGGCATAGGTACGCGCGGCGTTCGCGTCGGCCTCGGCGCGGATGATCTGGGCGTCGCGGGCGCCCTGGGCGCGGATGGTGAGCGCCTCCTCCTGCCGGGCGGTGCGCATCCGCTCGTAGGCAGCTTCGAGCGGGGTGCCCGGCGGAAGGTCGGCGCGCTTGATCCGCACGTCCACGATCTCGGCGCCATAGGCGGCCGCGGAGCGGTTCACCGCCGCCTGGATGGTCTCCATCATCTGCCCGCGCTCGGGCGAGAGCAACACGTCGAACCGCTGCTTGCCGAGCTCGTTCCGAAGCCGCGAGGTGAGGATCCGCGACAGCTCGTCCGCCAGCCGCTCCTCGGTCTGCACGGTCTGGAACATGCGGACCGGATCCGTCACCCGGAACCGCGCGAAGGCGTCGACGACGAGCCGCAGCTGGTCTGTCGAGAGCACCGTCTGCGGTGCGATGTCGAGCGGGAGGATCCGCTTGTCGACGAACCGCACCTCCTGGACGAAGGGCAGCTTGAACACGATCCCTGCGCCGGTCGTCCCGAACCGCTCATCGGGCTGGAAGGTGTTCACGGTCCAGACCGGCTTGCCGAGCTGGATCCCGATCGCCTGGCGATCCTCCGGCACGCGAACCAGCGAATTGGCGAGCAGGAACAGGAGCCCGAGCAGCAGGATCCCGCCGATCATCAGGTTGCGAGGAAGCGCGTTCACTGGCCGGCTCCGGCGCGGCTCGCCTGGAGCCTGCGCTGCAACTCGGACAAGGGCAGATAGGTCTGCACGCCCGGGGCTTCGATGATTGTCTTGTCCACCTTGCCGAGCACCTGCTCCATGGTTTCGAGATACATGCGCTTGCGCGTGACTTCGGGTGCGAGGCGATACTCCTCGAACACCTTGTCGAATGCAGCCGTTGCCCCTTGCGCCTGGGCCTGCACCTGCTGGGCATAGGCCCGCGCCTGGTTGAGGAACTGCTGGGCGTCCTGCTGCGCTGCGGACACGTCCTTGAATGCTTCGTCGACTGCGGCCGGGGGGTCGGCCTGGCGGATGTCGAGGCCCTGGACGCGTATCCCCGCGCGATAGCTGTCGAGGATCTCCTGGGTCCGCATTGCGACTTCCTCCGCGATCGCCGCACGCTCGGGGCCGATTGCGTTGTCGAGGGTCGCGCGGCCGATCATCTCGCGCATCGCCGCCTCGGTCACTTCGCGCACGGTCGTATCCGGGTCCTTGATCTGGAAGAGGAACTGTTCGGCGTTGGAGACCCGCCACCGGACCGCGTAGGCGATGTCGATGATGTTCTGGTCACCGGTGATCATCAGATTCTCGGTTGCGCCCTGCGGAGAGCCGATCTCGGTGGTGCGGATATTCTCGAACTGCACCTTGGTCACCATGTCGATGGGCGACGGCAGCTTGAAGTGGAATCCGGGGTTGGTGGTGGTGTGATACTGGCCAAAGCGCGTGACGACGCCGCGCTCGCCCGCGTTGATCCGGTACGCCGAAGTCGACCCGATGGCGAGCAGCAGCAGCCCGCCCGCAACCCAGAGCCAGGGGATGTTGGGCGCCGGCCCGCGGCCGCCGCCGCCAAAACGCGAACCCGGCCTGCCACCGCCGGCCATTACGCGCAGCCGCTCCTGGCTGCGGCGGATGAAATCGTCGAAATCGGGCGTGGTGCCGCCACGCGGCGGTCCATCGTCGCCCCGCGGGCCCCCAACGGGCCGCCCGCCTGGCGCGCCCCAGGGGTTGCGGCCGCCGCCCTCGCCGCCCCCGGTTCCCCAGGGATTGCGCTTGCGGCCCGAGCCCTTGTCACCGCCGTCCTCGTTGTTCTCCCAGGGCATCCACGACTCCCAACGCCACATCCGGCAACTGGCCGCAGGAGCCGCCATTGCCGTGCGTGGTGGGCGCGATATAGGCTGCACGTCCTGCGATTGCGAGGCCCAGATGACAACACGCCACGGTCATGAACGCCTAGCCGAGCCCCTCTCGGCGGTGGCCGACCCGCGCGGCGGCGGATCGGTGCTTGCAACCGGCCGGGTGTCGGGCCTGAAGCTCGCTGAGGACGGCACGGCGAGCGCCATCCTGTCGATTGACGGACTTCCCGGCCGGGCAGCGCAGGCGCTCGAGGCCGAGGTGGCGTCTCGGCTGCGCGCGGTGACGGGCGTTGCGCGGGTCCGGATCATCCAGACCTCGGAGCGGCACCAGTCGGGCGCGACGCCCGAGACCGATGGGCTGGCCGGGGTGCGGCACATCCTCGCAGTCGCCTCGGGCAAGGGCGGAGTCGGAAAATCGACCGTGGCTGCCAATCTCGCGCTGGCGTTCCGCCGACAGGGGCGCTCGGCGGGCCTTCTCGATGCCGACATCCACGGGCCCTCCGCCCACATCCTTCTCGGCGTCAAGTCCCGTGCCGGGGCAAGCGCCGAACGACGGCTGATCCCGGTCGAGGCGCAGGAGCTGAAGCTCCTTGGTATGGGCATGATGGCAGACCCCGACCGGGCGGTTGCATGGCGCGGCCCGATGATCGCCGGCGCGCTCGTGCAGATGGGAACGGGCGCCGACTGGGGCGCGCTCGACATCCTCGTCGTCGACATGCCTCCGGGCACCGGCGACATCCAGATCACGCTTGCCCAAAAGCTCCGGCCATCGGGCGTGCTGCTGGTGACAACACCCCAGGCGCTTGCGGTCGCCGACGCGCGGCGGGCCGCAGCGCTGTTCCGCCAGCTTGATGTGCCAGTCCTCGGCATCGTCGCCAACATGGCCCGGATCGACGGGCCCGGGGGCGCCGCGCTTCACCCGTTCGGCAAGGCTGACCCTGCAGCGCTTGGCTCCGTGCTGGAGGCGCCATTCCTTGCCGAACTGCCACTCGACCCTGCGGTCACGGCCGCCTCCGACCAGGGCAGGCCGCTTGCAACCGGCCCGGTCGCGCAGGCGCTCGATTCGGTCGCCGCGCGGCTGTGGCAGGCGCTGGAGACCCGGCCGGCCCGCTAGGCGCCGGGGATCGTGACCCGGGCGACCTCGGGATTGCGCGTGGACGGGGGCGCATCAAGGATCTCGCGCAGGAATGCGCCCTTGTCGACGGCGAGCGTTCGGTTGTCCGGGCCCTTCATCTCCCCGGCATAGTTGCGGATCATCGGGTCGGCTGCGCCGGCGGCCCGCGCACCCTCGAGCAGGCTCAACTCACTGGCGGATTTCGGCGGCAGCGTGACGCCCGGACCAAACAGCGCCTCAAGCGCCTGCTGCTGGCTGTCGGCAGCGAGCGGCCGCGGCGCACCCGGCGTCGGCGGGGCCAGCGAGAAGTCCGGCGGGATGACCAGCGGCGCCTGGCGGCCGACGGCGAATTCGTCGGGGCGCTTGCGGTCGGCGATGCCGCCACTGCAGCCGGCCACGAGCAGACCGGAAACCGACAGGACAAGGACAGCCCGTTTCATCAACTTTCCCTCCGCACGGCCGGGCGCTCGAACAGCGCGGAGGCAAGCAGGACCACCACGCCAACGCTGATCGCCGCATCAGCCACGTTGAACACATAGAAGGACCAGCGGCCGATGTGCAAATGCACGAAGTCGACGACGTAGCCGAGCCGCACCCGGTCGACGATGTTGCCGAGCGCGCCGCCGAGCACCAGGGCAAGGGCGAGCTGCTCATGGCCCTGCTTCTCGCGGCGGATCCAGAGTGCGACGACCATGGCAATGGTTGCCGTGAGCGCGACGAGAAGCCAGCGCGCGATCGCGCTGTCGGCGGTCAGCAGGCCCATGGAGACCCCCCGGTTCTCGACCCAGGTCAGCGAGAGGACCGGGAGGAGCGGGATCGTCAGCTGCTCCTCGAGGCGGACGACGGTCATGATCCACCATTTGCTGGCCTGGTCGAGGCCCGAGACCAGCGCGGCGAGCGCATAGGCCCGCACGGGGGTCATGCCACCGCCCCGGCGCAGCGGACACACAGGCCCGAGGTCTCGTCCACATCGGGGAGATGCCGCCAGCAGCGGTCGCAGCGGGCCAGCGCCGTGCGCGCGGCAGAGACGGCAAAGCGCGCACCCTCCCCTTCTCGCAGCGTCACGCGGGCGACAAGCAGATGTTCGGGAAGATCGAACCGGGCGAGCGCCGCACGGTCGGCCGGGTCGGCAACCGCCACCTCGAGATCGGCCTGGAGGAAACTGCCGATCGCCCTGTCGCGCCTGAGCGCCTCGAGCACGTCGAACGCCGCGGCCCGGAGCGCGAGCAGGCGCTCGACATCGGCTTCGAGCGCCAGGTCACGCCAGGCCGGGTCGACGGGCGCGAAGCAGCCGAAGTGGACCGAACCGGCGGCCGCGCCATGGCGATGGCCCCAGGCCTCTTCGGCCGTGAACACGAGGACCGGGGCGAGCCAGGTCACCAGCCAGTCGAACAGCGTGGCGAGCGTGGTCCGCCATGCCCGGCGCCGCGGGCTGTCGGGCGCATCGCAGTAGAGGCTGTCTTTCCTGACATCGAAGGCGAAGGCAGACAGATCCTCGTTCACGAACCGGGCCAGGGCTGCCACCATCCGGCTGTAGGCGTGGGCTTCGACATGGGTGCGCAGCTCGGCATCGAGGGCGGCAATCCGCGCATGGACCCAGCGTTCGAGCGGCGGCATGTCGGCGACGGCCATGCGCTCGACCTCGGTGAAGCCGGCCAGCCCGCCGAGCAGGTAGCGCAGGGTGTTGCGAAACTTGCGGTAGCTGTCGGAGGTGGTCTGGAGCGCGGTCTTGCCGAACCGGGTGTCCTCGGTGAAATCGACGGTTGCGCACCACAGGCGCAGCACATCGGCCCCGCTCTCGCCGATGACCTTCAGGGGATCGATGACGTTGCCGAGCGACTTCGACATCTTGCGGCCCTGCTCGTCGAGCGTCATCCCGTGGGTGAGCACCGCCCTGTAGGGCGCGCGGCCGCGTGTGCCGCAGGCCTCGAGCAGCGACGACTGGAACCAGCCGCGATGCTGGTCGCTGCCTTCGAGATAGAGGTCGGCCTGCTGGGCGCCAAGGCGGGTTTCGGTGACGAAGGCGTGGGTGCAGCCGGAGTCGAACCACACGTCCACCACGTCGGCCACCTGCTCATAGTCGGCGGCGCTGTAGGCGTTGCCGAGAAACTGCTGCGGGTCGGCGGTCCACCAGATGTCGACACCCTTTGCCTCGAAGGCAGCGAGGATGCGGGCGTTGACCTCGGGATCGCGGAGATAGTCGCCGGTCTTTCGATGCACGAACAGCGGCAGCGGCACGCCCCAGGCGCGCTGGCGCGAGAGCACCCAGTCGGGCCGGCCCTCGACCATCGCGCGGATGCGCGCCTCGCCCTTGGCCGGGATCCAGCGGGTCTCGCCGATGGCTTTCAGCGCCCGCTGCCTGAGCGTGGTGCCGTCGCCGAGGTCCCGGTCCATGGCCACGAACCACTGCGGGGTGCAGCGGTAGATGAGCTTCTTCTTCGACCGCCACGAGTGCGGGTAGCTGTGGCGATAGTCGGCGCTTGCCGAAAGCAGCGCGCCTGCCTCGCGCAGCGCGGTGCAGATGGGCCCGTCGGGATCGTTGACCCTGTAGACATGCTGGCCGCCGACAACCGGCCAGTCGGCACGGAATCTGCCATCCGGCCCGACGACGAAGACGGGCTCGATGCCATGGGCCTTGCACAGTGCGAAGTCATCCTCGCCATGGTCGGGCGCCATGTGGACAAGGCCGGTGCCCTGCTCGGTGGTGACGAAATCGCCGGGCAGCAGCGGTCTCGGCTCGGCGAAGAAACCGCCGAGCCTGTGCCAGGGGTGGCGGGCCATTGCGCCGTCGAGCGCTCCGGCCGGCAGCGCCTCTCCGGGATCGAGCGCGAGGCCGGAGCGCACGGCAACTGCTGCGGCGAGAGCCTCGGCAAGGACCAGACGACGGTTGCCGGCCCGGTACAGCCGATAGGCGAGGTCCGGCCCGAAGGCGAGCGCGCGGTTGACCGGGAGCGTCCAGGGCGTTGTCGTCCAGATGACGGCGTGCGCGCCCACCAGCTCGGGAGCGTTGGGCGCATCGACGATCTCGAACGCCACGTCGACCTGGGTGGAGATGACCTCCTCATACTCGACCTCGGCTTCGGCGAGCGCGGTCTGCTCGACCGGCGACCACATCACCGGCTTGGCGCCGCGGTAGATCTGCCCCGTCTCCGCGAACCTGAGCAGCTCGCGCGCGATCGCGGCCTCGGCGTCGAAGTTCATGGTGAGATAGGGCGCGTCCCACTCGCCCCACATGCCCAACCGCTTGAGCTGGTCACGCTGCACATCGACCCAGTGGGCAGCATAGGCGCGGCACTGGGAGCGGAACTCGGCGAGCGGAATGTCGCCCTTGGCAATGCCCTTCGCCCGGTTCAGTTCCTCGACCCGCCATTCGATCGGGAGGCCGTGGCAGTCGAACCCCGGCACATAGGGTGCATCGAACCCGAGCATGGTCCGGGTGCGGATGACGAGATCCTTCCAGATGTGGTTCATCGCGTGGCCGAGGTGCATGTCGCCGTTGGCGTAGGGCGGACCATCGTGGAGGATGTAGCGTGGCGCCCCGGCGCGGCGGGCCCGCAGCGTCTCGTAGGCGGCCTCGGCCTGCCAGCGGGCGAGCAGCTTCGGCTCGGTCTCGGCAAGGCCGGCCTTCATGGGGAAATCGGTCTGCGGCAGGAAGACGCTGTGCTTCCAGTCCCCGGGCTGTCGTGTCGCGTCCATGGTGGCGGGTCTTCTAGAGCGGTGGTGCCGGGATTCCAGCGGGATTTTTGCGAACGCTTCTGCGAACCGGTAGAAATACAAGACTTTTCAACGCACTAGGCTTGCAGCACAGGGCCGTCCGGGATATCTGACCACTCCAGTCTGAAAGGAAGCCGCACCATGAAGGGCGACACGAGGGTCATCGAATTCCTGAACGCCGTGCTGAAGGGCGAGTTGACCGCCATCAACCAGTATTTCCTGCACTACCGGATGCTCGACAACTGGGGCGTGAAGAAGCTGGCGAAATATGAGTATCATGAATCGATCGACGAGATGAAGCATGCCGACAAGCTCGTCGAGCGCATCCTCTTTCTCGAGGGTTTGCCCAATCTCCAGGCGCTCAACCGGCTTCGCATCGGCGAGAATGTGCCCGAGGTGCTGCAGGCCGACCTCGACCTCGAGCATGACGCCGTGGCGCTTCTCAAGGAAGCGATCGCCCATTGCGAGAGCGTGCGCGATTTTGTCTCGCGCGACCTGTTCGCAGCGATCCTCGAGGCCGAGGAGGAGCATGTCGATTTCATCGAGACGCAGCAGGAGATGATCGCCCAGATGGGCCTGCCGAATTATCTGCAGCTCCAGTCCGAGGCAGCCGGCGGCTAGTCCTCGCCGAACCGGCTGGCGACGAGCGCGGCGAGCGCTTGGACTGCGGCCTCGG
>CALLWN010000242.1 GCA_938016505.1 uncultured Sphingomonadaceae bacterium | reverse complement strand
GGGCGCCGAGGATCCGGGCATATTCCTCCGGGGTCAGGCCGTGGGCAGCGACGGTTTCGGTGGTGATCGCGGTCATGGCGGCGGCTCTAGCGCCCCGGCGCCGCCCCGGCCAGCGCTGCGGTCAGTCGGCGCGAATGACCTCGCCGCCCTTCATCACGAACCGGACCCGCTTCAGCGCCGTGACATCTGCGAGCGGGTCGCCATCGACCGCGATGATGTCGGCCGCCATGCCGGCGCGGAGCGCGCCGACCTCGCCGGCAAGTCCCAGCAGTTGGGCGGCGTTGACGGTGGCCGCGGCAATGGCGGTCGCCGGGGTCATGCCGTGGGCGACCATCAGCTCGAACTCGTCGGCGTTGCGGCCATGCTTCGAAACCCCGGCGTCGGTGCCGAACGCGATCCTGACACCTGCGGGCACGGCCTGCTCGAGGCTCTTGCCGGTGATCCCGATCCGCCACTTCACCTTCTCGAGCACTTCGGGCGGGTAGGCATTGGGGTCTGCCGCCAGCCGCTCGCGGTAGCCGTTCACGGTGGACAGCGTCGGCACATAGAAGGCGCCCGTCTTGCGGAACAGCTCGAGCGACCGCTGGTCGAGCATGGTGCCATGCTCGATCGAGGCCGCACCATGGGCAAGCGCCACATTCACGCCGCCCGTGCCATGGGCGTGGACCGCAACCGCCTTGCCGTGGAGCCGTGCCGTGTCGATGACCGCCTTCGCCTCGTCATCGAACATCTGCTGCTCGAGCCCGGCGCCGATCCGGCTGTTCACCCCGCCGGTCGTCGCGATCTTGATGACATCGACTCCGCGCCGGACCTGCCGCCGCACCGCCTCGCGGCACTGCTCGGCCGAGTTGCACAGATTGTCCTGGGGGATGCTCCCCTGCAGCATCTCGGCGAGCGCGAGCGTGCCGTCCATGTGGCCGGAGGTGACCGAGATCGACCGGCCGGCATCGACGATCCGCGGACCCTTCACCCAGCCGGCCGCGATCGCGTTCCTGAGCGCCAGCGTCGCCCCGGTCCGGTCGCCGAGGTTCCTGACGGTCGTGAAGCCGGCGTTGAGTGTCTTCATCCCGTTCCACTGGGCGCGGAGCGCCGCCTCGCCGGGGGGATTCGGTCAGCGCCTCGACGAAGCCGGCGGTGCCGCCGGCGTCCGAGGCGAGGTGGACATGGGAATCGATGAGGCCCGGACGCACGAACCGGCTGCCGAGATCGATCACCCGGGCGCCAGCTGGCGCCTGCCTGCCGTCGAGCAGCGCGGTGATGCGGCCGTCCTCGACCAGGATCGAGGTGGGGCCGCGCGGCGCTGCCCCCGGCTCGGCGAGCACGCGGTCAGCCTGGATGACGAAGGTTTCCGCCATGGCGGGCAGCGCTGCGAGCGCCGCGGCAAGGGCAAGCATCTTCATGGCCTCTCCTCCCCGGCCTCCACCCTAGAAGGGTTTGACCGCGCCGAAAAAGGCGGTCGTGAGAATGAGCACCCAGTAGAGATAGGCAACGCCCCGGCCGATGGCGATCGACTGGCCAAGCCGGGCTTCGAGGGCCGGGTCGGGCCCGGCGGCAAGCTTCGGGAACAGCTTCTGCCACTCGTGCATCACAAGCCTCAGCACCACGCCGATGATGAGGGCAAGGCCGTAGGTCAGCATCTTCGCCGAATACCAGCGTTCACCATCGCCGGCCGCAAGCGGGCCATGGCCAAGAAGCGAGGAGGTGGCGACGATGATGAGGGTCGGTATGAGGAGATAGCGGGTCCAGTCCTCGATGTCGGAGAGCCGCTTGAACCGTGGTGTGCCGCGGGCGAGGAAGGCACCCCAGGTGAGCGCCATCCATGCGGCCCAGAGGATCCACATGGCGACGAGCCAGGGGCCGCCCAGCGGCTGGATGCCCCACAGATGGCCCATGTGGAGACCGAGCGGCAGCAGCGAGATGATCCCGGTGCGGGCCATGATGTCGATGCGGTAGGCGGTGTCCATGTGGCGCAGCCGTTCGTCGAGCGGGAGGCGCGGGTTCACCACCTTGTAGCTGGTCTGGAACACGCCCCATTCGCCGCCGAGCCAGTAGACCATGGCGACGATATGCGCCCAGCGCAGGATCGAAAGCTGATGTTCGGCAAGAAAGTCCATGTGGTCACGCTTGGCGAGGCCGCGACAAGCTTCCTTGACTTCGGACAATCAGCGCCGCCAGACCGAGGTCGCGAACCCTCAGCCGCCAGCCCCGACCGCGCGGCCCGCAGTGGCTGCCGCGTCCAGCCCGCGGATGATGGTGTTGGGAAGCCGGCTGTTGTCGAACTCGCCCGGCTCGCCCGGCCGGCGGGTGGGTGGCGGACCGAAGCGCAGCACGACAAGATCGCGGCTGGGGATGATCCACATCGCCTGGTTGCCCGATCCGTCGAACAGGAAGAGATCGTCGGCGAGATAGCATTCCGAGTGCAGCACACCGACCTTCTGCGACCGCTCGGGGAACCAGCGCAGCCGTTTCACACAGGGGCGGCCAATCCACATGTGCAGGCCCCAGTGCGGATTGGCCGGCGACGGGGTCACGGTTTGGGCGACCCAGCCCTCGGGGAGCAGGCGCGCGCCCTCCCACACACCATCATGGGCAAGCAGGATGCCAAGGCGGACGAAGCTTTCGGCCGGAAGCATCAGGCAGCAGCCGGCATGGGCAAGGCCGCCGGGCCTGTTGACATAGACGGTGCCCCCGGCGGCGCCGATCGGCTTCAGCAGCGCCTGTCCCAGGAAATCGGCGTAGCGCATGCCGGTCGCGCGCTCGATCACGATTGCAAGCACGTCGCTGGTGATCATCGAATAGTCATACTCGGTCCCGGGCTCATAATCGCGCCGGGTCTCGTCGATGAGGATCCGGTCGTGATGCGGCGAGAGATATTCGCGCATGGTGAGCGACCATGGCTTGAAGTCATTGTACTGGAACCGGCTGATCCCGCTCGAGTTCTGGAGAAAGTGGCGGATGGTGGGGCCCTCCCCGTCGCCGGCCAATCCGCACTGGGGCCTGCATATGTGGATTGGCCGCCCCTGTGTGAAACGGCTGCGGTGGTTCCCCGAGCGGT
>CALLWN010000241.1 GCA_938016505.1 uncultured Sphingomonadaceae bacterium | reverse complement strand
TAGGTGACCGCCAGCGTCCAGCCGTCGGCCTCCACCGCCGCAGAGACAATCGTCATGGGCTCGTCCTGGCCTTAAAACTCAAGGGCGTGGGGCCATCGCGCAGCGATGGCCCCACCGGTTGCGGGTCCGGCTGCGCCTCAGCTCGCCGAGAAGCGCATCAGCTTCACAGCCTCGCTGTTCACCAGCGCTCCGCCGACCCGCCGCGTCGCGTAGAAGTGCACGAACGGCTTGTTCGAATAGGGGTCGCGCAGCACCGCCGTCTCGGTCCGCTCGGCGATCGTGTAGGCCGTGGCGAACTGGCCAAAGGCGATCGAAAGCGAGTTGGCGGCGATGTCCGGCATCGCGTCCGCCTCGATCACCGGGTAGCCGAGAAGCGTCGCCGGCCGATCCGCGGCAAGCGCCGGCTGCCAGATGAACTGGCCCGTCGAGTCCTTGAACTTGCGGATGACCGAAAGCGTGTTGGCATTCATCACCCACGCCGCGCCCTGGCGATAGGGCGCCCGGAGCGCATGGACGAGGTCGATCAGCCGGTCCGAGGGGTTGCTGGCAGGGAAGGCGCCAGCCGCGCCCGAAGGCACGATCTGCACCGTCCCGAACGGCCGCGTCGCATCCGGCGTCGTCGCAACCGGGTAGGTCAGAAAGCCCTTGGGCTGGTCGACCCCGGTCCCGCTCACGAATGCCGTGCTCTCCGCCCGGGCGAAGTCGAGCGCGATCTCGTTGGCAAGCCAGGCCTCGATGTCGAACATCGCGTCATCGAGCATCGCCTGCGTCGCCGCGGGGTTGGCGTAGATCTCGCCCATCGGGATCACCACTTCCTGGAAGGTCGGAGTCCCCGTCTCGGGCCGGCCGGCCGCCTCGCTCACCCAGCCGCTGGCAAATCCCCCGGTTGCCACCAGCCGCCGGTAGCTGCTGCTCCCAACCTTCACCACATTGGCAACAGTCCGGATCGGCGAGATCGACCGGAGCGTCGATTCGATCATCTGGTCGATCTCGCGCGGCACCGCCACGCCGCCATCCCCGGGCACCGAGCCCTGGAACCGCTTGAGCTCGAACCCGCCCTCGATCCCCTTGCGCAGGAAGCCGTCGGCAAAGGCCGCCCGCTCGCTGTCGCGCATCGCGGTCGCGCCGGCCAGCGCGGGGCGCGCCCGTTCCACCGCCTGCCGCCTCAGCCCGGCCAGCTCCGACTTGATCGCCTCGACCGAGGCTTTCATCGCCGCGATCTCGGCCGCCTCATTCTCGCTCGTCACATACACCGGCGCAGTCGCGCCATCCGCCGCCTCCAGCGCGTCGGCCTTGGTCTCATAGCTCATCATCGTCTCCATGCTGCAGGAAAGGGGGAGGGCCACCGGCCGTCCCTCGGGGGGTCGCCACCGCCCTCAGGGCGCAATGGCCGTCACGCGTGCGCGCTCGTGCATCGGCAGGGTCACCACCGAACATTCGAGGAGCTCGAGCTTAAGAAGCTCGCGCCCGCCTCCCGGGACCGGCCGCGCCTGTTTCACCCGGTATCCAAACGACAGTCCATCGACTGCCCGGGCCCGCAGCAGGGCAAGCGCATCGCGCCCATCGCTGCAGTCGGCGCTGATCAGCGCCTCCATCCGAAGGCCCGCCGCATCCTCCACCAATGCGACAACGCGGCCGATCGGCCGCTCCACATCATGCTGCCAGAGCAGCGGCACATCGGCGCGCTGTCCGGCAAAGGCGCCACGCCGCACCACGTCGCCCGACCGGTCCGGGGTGTCGAAGCGGCTCACATAGCCGCGCACCCGCACTGCCTCACTCATGCCAATCCTCCCGCACCGGCCGCACCGGCCCGGGGGCCCCAGCCGAGAAGCTCGCGCTTCTCGTCGACCGAAAGGAAGTCGGCCGCCGCCACATGGCGCCACAGCGCCTCCCGGTCCGACCACAGCGCCGGGATCGCGTCGAGGTCCGGCTCGATCCGGATCCCCGGCCACCACCGCGCAACGTGGCGCGAGAACCCCTCGGTCACCCGCCCCAGCAGCGGCAGCACGGTCAGCCGCCACAGCGCGATGTTGGCCTGGGCATAGTTGGCATAGGTCGCGTCGCCCGGAAGCCCCAGCAGCATCGGCGGCACGCCGAAGGCCAGCGCCACCTCGCGCGCCGCCGCCTCGCGGGCCCGCCCGAAGTCGAGCTCGGCCGGCGTCAGCGCGATCGGCTGCCACCTGAGGCCACCCTCCAGCAGCATCGGCCGTCCGGCGTTGACGGCCCCCTGGAAGGCGCCTTCCACCTCCTCGCGCAGCCGCTCGAACTGTTCGGGTGACAGCGGCGCGCCGTCGCGGGTCTCATGCACCAGCGCACCCGAGGGGCGCGCCGCATTGGCAATCAGCGACCGGTTCCACCGCGCCGCAGCATTCAGGAGTGCTACGGCATCCGCCGCAGCGCCAAGACAGCCCTGCCCGAGATGGTCGTCGAGCGGGTTCACGAGCTTCAGATGCAGCAGCGGCGGCCGCTCGCCATCCCAGTCGGCGGGAAAGCGCTGGGTCCGGCTTCCGGCCCGGTGCAGATAGGCCCGCGGCCAGCCATCGGCGTCGAGCTCGATCTGCACCCGCTCGGGCCTCAGCGCCCAGGCCTCCGCCGGCTGACCCAGATGGTCAAGACCAAGCCCAACATAGGCATTGCCGTGCAGCAGCAGGTGGGTCGCCACCGTCTCGCGCAGGCCCGGCGAAAGCAGTGCCGCCGCCGGGTGCTCGCCGCCCGCCACCAGCAGCGGGGCGTGGCCCAGGCTCTCCGCCACAAGCCGCACCGCGCGCTGGGCAATGGCGTTGCGCCCATAGGCCTCGTCCACCCGCGCCTCGTACGAGGCCGGCAGCTCGGTCGCGCCGCTGCGCAGCCCGGCAGCTGCCGGCCGCGGCAGCCCCATCGCCTTCTTCGCCATGAACGGCCAGCGCATCACTTCTTCTCCGCCGGCTCGGGCGGCGCCGGCAGCGGCCCGGAGGCGATCAGCCCGCCCCCCACGATGAACGAGATGGCCTGGGCAAGGTGCATCGCCTGCAGCGGGTCGCTGCCCACCGTGACCGCAATCATGGCTAGCCCCATCCAGGTCGAGCCCTCGCCCGCCCGCTGGCGCAGCCAGCAGAGAAATTGCTGCATCCAACTGTCCTTCGCGTCCGTGGCGCGGCACCCGCGCCCGTTGCCATCACGCCTCCGGCACGGCCGATCGGGCCGGCCGTGTCCGTCAGATCGCCCTGAGCGACGGCGTCGCTGCGCCCGGCGCCAGCATGAGCTCGGTCAGCGCCCACACCAGCGCATCGGCCCGGTCGGGCGACGTGCCGGGGCCGCGGTAGCCGCCGCCGGTGATAAGCCCGCACATCTGGTCCTCGAGCTCGGGGAAGGGCCGGGCATGGGCCACCAGCCCGCGCGCATAGAGCGTCGCCACCGGCTCTGCCCGCGCCACCTTGCCGAGCCGCGCCCTGACCGGCTTCACCGGAAGCCGCTTGCCCCCGGCCTCGAGCACCCCCTCGACCATCCGCCCGCCCTGGTTGATCTCGACCACGATGCAGTCGGCCTGATGCTCGGCATGCACCCGCGCCACCGCGTTCGCCCAGCTGTCCGGCATCGCATCGGGCAGGCTCGCGTCCGAAAGTACATAGGCCTTCCCGGCCTTGTCCACGCCGGCCACGACGATCCCGCAGGTGCCAGGCCCGGCCGGCGGGTCCACCCCCACCACCACCCGCGTGAGCGGACCTTCGGGCGCCATCCGGCAGCGCTCGAGCCCATCCCGGCTCCACAGCGCCCCCTCGATCCGCTCGAGAAGCTCGCCAGCAAGCTCCTGCCGCCCCAGCGCCGTGCCGCCATAGCCTGCCTCCATGTCCGCAAGATAGCTCGCCGGCAGGTTGACTCGGTTGTCGAAGGTCGACCCACGGGTCAGCACCACGCCCTCGAGCTTCGTCAGATTGCGCAGGAACGCCGTCGGCCGCGGCGTCGTCGTCACCACCGCCTGCGGCCGGCGGCCAAGCCGCAGGCACATCCGCAGATTGTCCCAGGCCTCGCGCGGGCGGCTCCACGCTGCGATCTCGTCGCACCAGGCCGCATGGAACTGCGGGCCCCGCAGCGCATCCGCCTCGCCAGCCGAGAACAGGGTCGCCATCGAACCATTTGGCCAATGGAGCTCCCGCTTGGAGCGCAGGAACAGCGGCCGGTTGCACTCAGCCGCGGTCCCGAGGATCCCGGATTCGCCGCGCACCATCACCGCCTCGGCGTCATGAAGCGTCGTCCCGACCAGCGCGATCCGGCAGCCCGGCGTCATCAGCGCCTGCCGGTTCACCCACTCGGCGCCCGCCCTCGTCTTGCCGAAGCCGCGGCCGGCAAGAATCAGCCACACCGCCCAGTCCCCCTCGGGGGCAAGCTGCGCCGGCCGCGCCCGGAACCGCCAGTCGTTCAGGAGCCGCCACTGGTCGGCGACGGGCACGGCGGCAAGGCAGGCCGCCCGCTCGTCGGGGGGCAGAAGCGCCAGCCGCTCGATCAGCGACAGGCCAGACCGGGAGCGTCCGCCGCCCGCCAATGCCGCCGGCGCCGGTTTCCCCGCCTCCGCCACATCCCGCTCACCCACCAACCGGTCTCCGCCACCGTCGCATCACATCCCCCAGGCCCGAAAAGGCGCCGCTGCAGACACCGGCCGGCAACGGCCCGCATCTGCAGCGGCAGCAGGAGCCCCGGTCAGCGGGGCGCTCGGGAGGGGAGAAGCTCCAGACCCAATTCCGGAGCATGACCAGGTTGGTATACCATAGCGTCACGCTTGTCAAGCATTAATTTGTCCAATATGGTTTTCATAGTGAAGCGCCAGCCGGTCCAGCGCCAGCCCGAGCACCAGCTTCCCCGACCGCACCGGCCAGCCCAGCCCCTTCTCGGCCGCCTCAAGCCCCTCGCCCGCGCACACCACCCGCCACAGGATATCGGCAAGCCCCGGCCCCACGGCATCCATCGCGGCATGAAACCGCCGCCGCGCCGCCACGCTCCCCAGCGCCTGCGCATCCGCGCCGCCACTTCGGCTGCGATCGGCCGTGACCGCCATGTCCCAGCGCATCGTCACCCGTGCACCGAGCTGGGCGGCGTGATGGTCACGCCGCAACCGCTCCCCAGCCGCCACCTGCCGGCCGTCGAGCATCCGGCGCCGGTGCAGCCAGCCCAGCGGCGATTCATCCAGGTTCACCAGAACCATCTGCCGGTCCACCGCGTCCGCAGGCGCCAGAAGTTTCCGGCCAATGGTCCGATTCGGATAATCCTTCGGGTCGATCACAGGCGCCTCCTCTCGACAATCCCCATAAATCCTGCCACATTGGCACATCTGTAGGAAACAGGATTTCCACTGCAGGCCCTTTCAAGACGCCACCAACGGCACCGAGGAGACCATCCCATGACCTCACGCCTGCGCGAGCTCCGCAAGGCCCGCGGCCTCACCCTCGCCGAAGTCGCCGCCCGCTGCTCGCCCCCCACCACCGCCGTCACCATCGGCCGCCTCGAAACCGGCATGCGCCAGCTCTCGCTCCCCTGGATGGAGCGGATCGCAGCCGCACTCGACGTCGAGCCGGCCGATCTGCTCCCGGCCCAGTCCGCCTCCAGCCTGCCGGTCGCAGCCATCCTCGGACGCGACGGGCCGGCAGCCCCCGCCGCCCCGCTCACTGCGCCGCTCCCGGTCCCGGTCCCGGGCGCGATCGCGCTCCTCGTCCAGGCCTCCGCCGGCGACTACCGCGCCGGTGACACGCTCTGGCTCGAGCAGCTCCCGCCCGACCGCTTCGCCGAGGCCGTCAACACCGACGTGCTCGCGCCCCGCCCGGTCGGCCGCTTCGCCTTCGGTCGCCTCGCCGCGGTCGAGGGCGCCCGGCTCCAGATCCTCCCTCCAGCCCCGGGCAGCCGCCAGGTCATCATCGCCGATGCGCCCTGGGTCGGCCGCGCCATCACCCTCATCCGCCGCCTCTAGGCCGCCCCACGCCCGCTAGAGCCGCGGCAGCGTCACCCCGCGCTGGCCCTGATACTTGCCCGCCCGGTCGGAATAGCTCGTCTCGCACATGCCCTCCCCCTTCAGGAACAGGAACTGGCATGCCCCTTCATTCGCATAGATCTTGGCCGGCAGCGGGGTCGTGTTCGAGAATTCGAGCGTCACATGCCCCTCCCATTCCGGCTCGAGCGGAGTCACATTCACGATGATCCCGCACCGGGCATAGGTGCTCTTGCCAAGGCAGATCACCAGCACGTCGCGCGGAATCCGGAAATATTCGACCGTCCGCGCCAGCACGAACGAATTGGGCGGCACCACGCACACCGCCTGCTTCCGGTCGACAAAGCTCGCCGCCGAGAACGCCTT
>CALLWN010000240.1 GCA_938016505.1 uncultured Sphingomonadaceae bacterium | reverse complement strand
GCCGGGCTTGCCAGGAACACCACGCCCTTCGCCACTTCCTCCGGCGTTCCGAACCGGCCGAGCGCAAAGCCGGCAAGCGTCGCCTTGTAGAACTCGGGCATGGCAGTCTCGATCATCGACCAGTTGCCGCCCGGGTACTTTATGGGGCCCGGAGTCACGACATTCACCCGGACACCCTTTGGGCCGAGCGACTGCGAAAGCTGCTTCGCATAGGTGATGAGCGCCGCCTTCAGCGCGTTGAACGCCTGTGGCACGAGGAAGGTCTCGACCGCTGCCGTCGAGGACATGAAGATGATCGAGCCTGCGCCCGAGGCCTCGAGATGGGGGGTGAGCGCCTCGACTCCGTCGACTGCGCCGCGGATATCGAGGAGGAAGGTCTTCTCCCAGTCGCCGGTCGCACCTGCGCCGGAGGACGAGACGTTGTGGACGAAGATATCGCAACCGCCCAGAGCCTCGACCGCGCGGCCGAGAAAGTCGCGGTAGACTTCAAGGCTGGAGAAATCGAGCGCCTCGGCATGGACCTTGCCGCCGCGCGCAGCGAGGCTCTTGCGGGTTTCCTCGACCTGCTCGGGGTTGCGCGAGAAGAAGGCGATGTCACAGCCCTCGTCGGCGAACAGCTCGAGGCTGGCGCGGCCGATCCCGCGACTCCCGCCCGAAAGGATGACCTTCTTGCCCTTGAGCCCGAGATCCATCGAACACCTCCCTCTTGCCTGCCTTGTCCTTCTAGCGCTGGGCTCGTGGATTGCACCCACCAAATGGGCGAGGCACTGAATGGCCGGGGGATCGGGGCAGGCGGGAGGCGAGACGGGCATGGGAGACGGCAGGCTGAAGCTCAAGGCCCAGCTGATGCGGGGCGAGGAGATCGCGTTCGGCCCCGGCAAGGCCGACCTTCTCGATGCCATTGCGGCGCATGGCTCCATCTCGGCGGCAGCGCGGGCACTGGGCCTCAGCTACCGCCGCGCCTGGCTGATGGTGGACACGATGAACCGCTGCTTTGCCACGCCGCTGGTTGCCACCCACCCCGGCGGCCGCCACGGTGCCGAGCTCACGGAAGAGGGCCGCGCCGTCTGTGAGGCCTATCGGGCGCTGGTGGCCGCGCTTGAGGCCGCCGCCGGGCCGAGCGCAGCCGCGCTGATGGCACGGCTGAAGACCGGCCCCGCCCCAGGCTGAGCCGGGAGATCGAGCGCGGCGCGCACCGCCTCGGATGCAGGGGCCGCCAGCACTGCCGATGGCGGTCCTTCCTGCAGCAGCCGGCCGCGATCAAGCACGAGCAGCCGATCGGCGAGCGCCTGGGCCTCGTCGAGATCGTGGGTGACGAGCAGAACGGGCACCCGGATCGTCGCGCGCAGCGCGGCAAGTTCGGCGATGAGCGCGCGGCGGGTGCGGCGGTCCACTGCCGAGAAGGGCTCGTCGAGCAGGAGCACGGCGGGCTCGCGCGCGAGCGCGCGGGCGAGCGCCACGCGCTGCTGCTCGCCGCCGGAGAGCTGGTGGGGCTTGCGGTCGCCCAGCCCCTCGAGATGGACGAGGCCGAGCAGCGCCTCGGCGCGGGCGATGCGCACGGGTCGCGGCAGATGGCCCATGGCCGCTGCCACATTGGCGCGCGCCGAAAGGTGCGGGAACAGGGCATAGCCCTGGAACATGAGCCCCACACGACGGCGGTGGGGTGGCACGAAGCGCCCCGACGCACTGTCGGCCCAGGGCTCGCCGGCGCAGATGACATGCGCCTGCGTCGGACGATACAGGCCGGCAATGCTCCTGAGCACGCTCGATTTGCCCGCGCCCGAGGGGCCGACCAGCGCGACCAGTTCGCCGGGCGCCACGGCGAAAGCGAGGTCGAGCGGGATGGGCATCTCGGCCCGGAGCGTGACGGCGAGCCCCCCGTCAGCCACGGGCCGCGATCCGCCGGCCGAGCGCCTGCACGGCGAGGATGGCGCCAATCGAGAGCAGGAGCAGCAGCGCCGACATGCGCCCGGCGCTCGCCATGTCGAAGGCCTGCACCCTGTCATAGATGGCGATCGCTGCCGTGCGGGTCTCGCCGGGAATCGCACCGCCCACCATGAGCACCACGCCGAACTCGCCGATGGTGTGGGCGAAGGTGAGGACCATCGCGGTCAGGACGCCCGGCAGCGCCAGCGGCAGCTCCACCTTGAGGAAGGCCCCGAGCGGCGACAGCCCCGAGACGGCGGCAGCCTCGCGCACTTCAGGCGCGATGGCCTCGAAGCCGCGCTGCATCGGCTGCACTGCGAAGGGCAGGTTGGCGACCATGCAGGCAAGCAGCAGGCCGGCGAAGCTGAAGGCGAGCGGATGGCCGAGGAGCGCCTCGAAGAGCGCGCCAAGCGGTGCCGTGCCGGTGAAGGACTGGAGGAGATAGTAGCCGAGCACGGTGGGCGGCAGCACCAGCGGCAGGGTGACCAGCGCCTCGACCAGCCCGGCGCCCTTCAGCCGGCCGAAGGCGAGGCTGCGGCCGAGCCAGAGACCGACGGGCAGGAGGACGAGCGCCGTGGCCCCCGCCAGCCGGAGCGAGAGGGCGAGCGCCTCGCCGTCCATCAGGGGGTCTCGCCGGGCAGGACGAAGCCGTAGCGGCGCAGG
>CALLWN010000239.1 GCA_938016505.1 uncultured Sphingomonadaceae bacterium | reverse complement strand
CCGGATCGACGCCGGCCCCGTCATCCTCCCCCGGCGCGCTCTCGTCGAGCAGGATGAGCGCAACGCGCGCCGGCGCGTCCAGCGCGGCGCCGTCGCGGGCCACCATCAGCCGCCCCGAATCGCGCGCGAGGTGGCGAAGCTGGTGCCGGGGAGCGAGGTGAAGATCCTCTCCGGGCTCGGGCACCTGGCGCACGAGGAAGCGCCCGAGCTTGCCGCGGCGCAGGTGCGCGCGGTGGCCGAGCGGGTGGGGCTGTTGCGGGAAGGAGCGAAGGCATGATCGATCCGGCCCATTATGGGCTCGTCGAGCTCCTGATCTTCGGGGCGATCGTGATCGGGTTTGCCGGCTGGCAGCTGTGGACGGTGCGCGACCATCTGCCGTGGCGGAAGCGGAAGTGACCGGCGGCGCGTGAAGCGGAGGATGGTGGCGGCTCAGCCGATGACGCGCGGCATCCGGTAGGGCAGCATGAGTTTGACAATCGGGCTTGCCAGCCGGTCGAGCGAGAGGCTTTCGTGGACGGCGTCTCCCGGCTCGCCGAAGATTTGGGTGGAAAGGGCCGAGCGGGCGTAGAAGGGCGTGTCTTCCCAGGTGCGGCGGACGCGGACCTCGGCGCCGGCATCGGCGCGGGTGATGCGCGGCATCAGCCAGCCCGTGCGGGGGAGGACATGTTCGGGCGGGAGCGGTATCTCGGTGACGGCGCCGCTGCGGTCGAAGCCGAGCCCGAGCGTGAAGCGGCTGCCGTCGCGCCGAGCGCCCTCGTAGAAGACATGTTCGGCGCTGCCGGCGTGGGCGCGGGTCCACTGCCAGATGGAAAAGGCCGATTCGAGCGGCTCGGCACCGAAGTTGCTGTCGAAATAGCCGGCGCCGCGCCATGCGAGATCGGGGCGGTGCATCGTCACCTCGACATCGGCGCGGGTGGCGACCGGCTGCCAGACGTGGCGCCCCCCGGCATCGAGCGCGAAGGGCTGCATGACAAGCGCGCGGGGGACGACCCGGACCCGTCCGCGGAACCGCGACGGGATCGGGAAGGTGGTCTCGTGGATGTCGATGGACAGCGCTGCGCCGTCCCAGTGGAGGGCGGAGGGGCCGATCCGCAGCCAGTCGGGCCCGCGGACGAGCGCCGATCGGCTGCGCTCGGTCATCGCCCAGCCGGGGCGGACTCCGTAGAGGGCGACATTGAGGGCGATATGGTTTTCGGGATCGCTTCGCCCGGACCAGTGGTAATAGGGCGAGAAGACGCTGCCGATGAAGGCGATGATGGTGAGGCCGTAGCGGCGGTCGGCGGAGATGGCATCGACATACCACCAGGCGTAGCCACCCGGCGGAACCGCGGCATCGAAGCGCGGTCCTGGAGCAGGGCCTCGGCCGCCAGCCGGCCCGAGAGCGCTGCCATCGGCACGCCCGCGCCCGGGTGCACCCCCCCGCCCGCGAGGTAGAGGCCCTGGATCCGGGTTCGCGCGCCCGGCCTCAGGAAGCTCGCCATCCAGCCGTGGGAGGCGCGGCCGTAGATCGCCCCCCCGGTCGCCGGGAAGCGCGCTGCGAAATCCGTGGGTGCGGTGACCACCATCTGCGCCGGCGGGCAGTCGAGCGTGAGCCCGTGGGACGCGAGCCTCGTCATCGTCGTTGCGATGCATGCCTTGACCTCCTCCGGCGCCGGCCGGCCGGTATCGCCATCGGCCGGCGCGTTGATGATGGCAAGAAGCCGCTCGGGCCCGGACGCCTCGGCCCCCTCGGGATGTCCGAAGGGGCCGCGATCCTGGGCGCAGATGTAGACGGTGGGGTCGGCGGGGAGCCCACCGGCCGCGAGTGCCGCGAACTCCGCCGGATAGTCGCGCGAGAAGAACACATTGTGATGGGCGAGGGCGAAGCCGGATGGCCGTGCCCGCATGGCAAGCGCGATGGCCGAGAGCGAGCGGGCGCGGCGTGGCACCCGGCGCACCGCCCGACGCGCCGCCGGGCCGAGCAGCCCCCCGGCGAGCGCTGCGGGATCGCCGTTGAAGATGACATGGTCGGCCGGGATGGTCTCGCCGCCGGCGAGGCGGACGCCTGCGACCCGGCCGCCCGGGACGAGGATCTCCGCCACTGGCTCGCCATGGCGGACACGGGCACCATGACGGCGGGCGAGCGCCTCGACGGCGCCGGCGAGCGCGGGGATGCCGCCCTCGGCGAGCCAGACGCCGGCCGCCTCGACAAGGGCGATGAGCATGAGGGTGGCGGGCGCGAGATAGGGCGAGCTGCCGGCGTAGGTGGCGTAGCGGCCGAACAGCTGGACGAGGCGGGGATCGCGGAAATGGCCGGCGAGCGCTCGGGCGAGCGGCGTGTAGGGCCTGAGCGCGACGAGATCGCCGAGTCGGCGGATGCCGAGCTGCCAGCTGAGGCCCCAGGGGGTGGTGCGCTGGCGGTGCATGAAGGTTGCGGCGAGCGTCTCGTGGATGCGGCGGGCCTCGGCCATGAAGGCGGCGAAGGCGCGGCCCTCGGCGGGGCCGGCGAAGGCGGCGATCGCCTCGCGCGAGGCGGCGAGGTCGGCGTGGAGGTCGAGGGTGCTGCCGTCGGGCCAGCCGTGGCGGGCGAGGAGGGCCGCGGGGGCGAGGCGGACATGGTCCTCGAGGCGGTGTCCGGCATCCTCGAACAGCTGGTCGAAGACATGGCGCATGGTGAAGACGGTGGGCCCGGCAGCGACTCCGGCCGGCGCGCCATCGGGCCCGGGCACGGGGAGCTCGCGGATCTTGCCACCGGAGCGGGATGCGGCCTCGACGATGGTGACCGCAAGGCCGCGGGCGGCGAGCGGGACTGCGGCGGCAAGGCCGCCGATTCCGGCGCCGACGATGACGACCCTGTCCGGACTCGCGGCTGGCATGGCGCGAGCTTAGCCTTTGTCAATCAGGATGGACACTGGAAAGCGTCAACCTCTATGGACTTCAGGCGACGCGATGCCTGAAGCGATGACCCTGCGCGAACGATGGAGCCGCTGGCGCAACCGGCTGGTGGGGAACCCGCGGTTCCAGGCGTTCGCGCTCCGGGCCCCGCTGGTCCGGATGATCGGGCGGGCGCGGGCGCGCCGGCTGTTCGACCTGACAGCGGGGTTCGTGGCGAGCCAGGCGCTCTCGGCGGCGCTCGGCACCGGGCTTCTGGCGCGGCTCGCCGATGGCGCTGCCGGGCCTGATGAGCTGGGCCGGGCGACCGGGCTCGATGGCGATGCGCTGGCCTGCCTGCTGGTGGCGGCCGAGGGGCTGGGGCTGGTGGAGCGGCTCGGGGACGGCCGGGCGATGCTGGGCACGACCGGTGCCGAGCTTCTGGCCAACCCGGGCATCGCCGCGATGGTTGCCCACCACCAACTGCTGTGGGCCGACCTCGCCGACCCGCAGGCATTTCTTGCCCGGCCGCCGGGCGGTGGGGCGCTGGCGCGCTTCTGGCCCTATGCCAGCGGCGGCGCGCCTGGCAGCGCGGATGCCGGGCCCTATTCGCGGCTGATGGCGGCCTCGCAGCCGCTGGTTGCAGCCCAGGCGCTGGCTGCGCATGATTTCGGCCGGCACGCCTGCCTGATGGACGTGGGCGGTGGCGAGGGGGCGTTTCTCGAGGCCGTGGCCGACCGCCACCCCGGGCTTCGCCTGATGCTGTTCGACCTTCCTGCGGTTGCCGCGCGCGCCCGTGACCGGCTTTCGCCGTTGCTCGGCGAGCGGGTGTCGGTGGTGGCAGGGGATTTCCGCGCCGACCCGCTGCCCCGGGGCGCGGACGCGATCAGCCTGGTGAGGATCCTCCACGACCATGACGACGGGGTGGCGGCAGCGCTGCTTCGGAAGGTGCATGACGCGCTGCCGCCGGGTGGAACCCTCCTCGTCTGCGAGCCGATGGCGGGGACGGCCTCGGCGCCCTCGGTCGGGACCTATTTCGCCTTCTACCTGCGGGCGATGGGAAGCGGGCGGCCGCGCACGGCCCGCGAACTGGCCGGGATGTGCCGGGCGGCGGGGTTCGGGGCGGTGCGCGAGGCGGCCGTTCCGCTGCCGCTCGCGGCGCGGATGCTGGTTGCGCGCAGAAGCTGACCTGAGACGGCGCACCGGACGGCGGTGTGTAAATCGCGCTTGACAGCTTGGGGTGTGAAGTTAAGGTGACATCGGAAAGATTCGCTGACCCCGACGCGGCAAGGAGAAGCGGGGCAGGCGGGTGGAGAGGCAAAGTCGCATGGACACACTCGCAGTGGTGCTCGACAGGCCCGGGGCTCTCGCCCTGAAGCGGCTTGCCCTGCTGCCGGCGGGGCCGGGCGACCTTCTTGTCGAGGTGGCGTGGAGCGGCATTTCGACCGGGACCGAGCGGCTGCTGTGGTCGGGAACCATGCCGCCCTTCCCGGGCCTCGGCTATCCGCTTGTTCCTGGCTATGAATCGGTCGGCCGGGTGATCGCGGCCGGGGCCGAGGTCGAGGCGCTTCTCGGCCGGCTCGTGTTCGTGCCCGGGGCGGCCTGCTACGAGGGCGCGCGGGGCCTGTTCGGCGGCGCAGCGCGGCGGCTGGTGGTGCCGGCCGCCCGGGTGGTGCCGCTTCCCGAGAGCGTGGGCGAGCATGGCGTGCTGCTGGCGCTGGCGGCCACCGCGCTTCATGCCCGCGGCGAGGGGGCCCTTCCCGATCTCATCGTCGGCCATGGCGCGCTGGGGCGGCTGCTGGCACGGCTCGTGGTGCTTGAGGGCGGTGCGCCGGTTGTCTGGGAGACCAACCCGGCGCGTGCCGGCGGGGCCCGGGGCTATGCCGTGGTGCACCCCGACGCCGATGAACGCCGGGACTATCGCCGGATCGTCGACATGAGCGGGGCGGCCGGCCTCGTTGACACGCTGGTCAGCCGGCTGGCGAAGGGTGGCGAGATCGTGCTCGCCGGCTTCTACGACCGGATCGCATTCGCCTTTCCGCCGGCCTTCATGAAGGAGGTCCGCTTCGCGGTGGCCGCCGAGTTCGCGCCCGCGGACCTGGCGCGGGTGGCGGAGCTTGTCGCCTCGGGCGCGCTCGCGCTCGACGGGCTCATCACCCACCGCATGCCGGCTGAAAGCGCGCCGGACGCCTACGAGACGGCGTTCGGCGATCCGGACTGCATCAAGATGGTTCTCGACTGGCGGGAGGCTGCCTGAGCATGCTCGACACTCTGCCCACAGCTGACGCGCTTCGCGCCGAGGCGACAATCGAACCGGACCCGGTTCATACCGGGCCGGTGACGAAGGAAACCCAGGTCATTGCCATCTATGGCAAGGGCGGCTC
>CALLWN010000238.1 GCA_938016505.1 uncultured Sphingomonadaceae bacterium | reverse complement strand
GCTGCGCGAGATCGGCCGGCCGGAACGGATCCCGCATTACATCGCCCGCGCCAAGGACAAGGACGATCCCTTCCGTCTCATGGGCTTCGGCCATCGGGTCTACAAGAACTACGATCCGCGCGCGAAGGTCATGATGGCAACTGCCAATGAGGTCCTTCAAAGACTGAATGTAAATGACCCGATATTTGATGTTGCCAAGGAACTGGAGAGGATTGCCCTTTCTGATGAATATTTTATCGAGAAGAAACTCTACCCGAATGTAGACTTTTACTCCGGCATCATTCTCTCTGCCATAGGATTTCCAACCTCGATGTTCACTGCGCTGTTTGCACTGGCACGCACCGTCGGCTGGGTCGCGCAGTGGAACGAGATGATCGGCGATCCGGAGCAGAAGATTGGCCGCCCGCGCCAGCTCTACACCGGTTCACCGCCGCGCGACTATGTACCGATCGACCAGCGCTGATCGCGAGGGACTTCCGCTGGCGGCGCCCAGGGACTAGATGGAGAGCATGATCGCGTTGTCTCCTTCTGCCGCCGCCCGGGTGCGGGCAATTGCCGAGCGTCAGGGCAAGGCGCCTGCACTTCGCCTTTCGGTCGAGGGTGGCGGCTGTGCCGGCTTCCAGTATCGCTTCGGCCTCGCGGATTCCCGCAGCGAGGATGATTTCATTGCAGAGACGGACGGGGTCGCGCTTGTGATCGACCAGACCTCGCTGCCCTTCATCGAGGGCAGCGTCGTCGACTATGTCGAAAGCCTCGGCAGCGCGGCCTTCCAGGTAAAGAACCCGAACGCTGCCTCTTCGTGCGGGTGCGGCACCAGCTTCTCGGTGTGAAGCTCGCCACCTTCAACATCAACGGTATCGCCGCGCGCCTCCCCCGTCTCCTCGAATGGCTCGAGACGGCGCAGCCCGACGTGGTCGGCCTGCAGGAGATCAAGTGCGAGGACTCGCGCTTCCCGCGCGCAGCGTTCGAGGATCTCGGCTGGCATGTCGAGACCCACGGCCAGAAGGGCTTCAATGGCGTGGCGCTGCTGTCACGCCATCCGCTGGTGGACGTGGTGAGGGGCCTGCCCGGTGACCCGGATGACGAGCAGGCCCGCTTCATCGAGGCGAGCGTTGCGGGAATCCGCATTGCCAACCTCTATCTACCCAACGGCAACCCCCAGCCCGGCCCCAAGTTCACCTACAAGCTCGAGTGGATGGACCGGTTGGCCGGGCGGGCCATGGCGCTGCTCGAGGACGAAGCGCCGGTGGTGCTCGCCGGCGACTGGAATGTCTGCCCGACCGACGCGGATGTGGCCCGGCCCGACATGATGGCCGATGATGCGCTCTGCCGGCCGGAGTCGCGCGCTGCCTTCCGCCGGATCCTGACCCAGGGCTGGACCGAGGCGATCAGGGCCCGCTATCCCACGCAGACGCTTTACACATTCTGGGACTATCAGGCTGGTGCCTGGGCCAAGAACTGGGGGCTGCGGATCGACCATCTGCTGCTCTCTCCCGCAGCTGCCGACCTGATGGTCGACGCCGGGATCGACCGGGACATCCGCGCGCGCGAGAAGGCCTCCGACCATGTTCCGGTCTGGGTGGAGCTTGCCCCTCAGGCTGGTTGAAGATCCTTCTCGTAGATGCGGTAGGTGCGGGTGATGTGGGCGTCGATCGCCTTGGCGATCGAGCGCATGGGTTCATTGTCCTCGAGGATCCAGCCGATCTCGCCGCGGCTTGCGCCATAGCGGGAAACCGACGCACGCCGCGTATACTCGATCATCATGAAGGCCAGCAGAGAGGCCATGCGTGTGCCCTGGAGATGCTTCCTGACCCCCATCAGCGGCACGCGCATCCGGGAAACCCGGGGCTGCCGCAAGCGCCACAGCAACTTCGCCCAGCCGAACGGAAACAGCCGGCCATCGAGGTCCCGGGTCAGCTCGTTCACGTCGGGGAGCGTGAACATGAAGGCGACCGGCTCGCCGTCGACTTCGGCGATCCGGATGAGATCCGGGAACATCACCGGCCGCAGCTTTTTCGCGGCAAAGGCGATCTCGGCGTCAGTCAGCGGCACGAAGCCCCAGTTGTCGCTCCAGGCCTCGTTCAGGATCGACAGCACCAGCCGCGCCTCCTGGTCGAAGTGCCGGGCATCGGCTTCCCGGACCCGCACCCGCGCATTGCGCTCGCCGGCAGCGATGATCCGCTGCACAAGTTCGGGAAAGGGCTTGGCGATATCCAGCTCCCAGGCGTGGAGGTCCTTGACCCCGGTGTATCCGGCAGCCTCGATCATGGCGGCGTAGGCGGGCCGGTGGTGGCCCATCATCACTGCAGGTGACGTCGCAAAGCCATCGACGAGGAGACCCGGCTCATCCCAGATGGAGAGGCTCATCGGACCCTGGGCGCGGACCATGCCTTTCGCCCGCAGCCAGTCTTCGGCTGTCGCGATGAGGGCTCTTCCAGCCTCGGCGTCATCACCGACGACCTCGAACAGCCCCCAGAGCCCGAGGCCAGGCCGCCGCTCGAGGACCAGACGGTCGACATGGGCGGCGATCCGGCCCACCACCCTGCCCTGCCGCCGGGCGAGGAAACACTGCACCTCGGCATGGCCAAAATAGGGGTTCCGTGCTTCCCCCGAAATGAGCGCCAGCGCATCCCCACGAAGAGGGGGAACCCAATACGGGTCGTCGGCATAAACCTCCCAGAGGAGGTCCACGAAGGTGCGGAGCTCGGACCGGCCCGTCGCCGGCGCAATCGAAAGATCCACGCGCTCAGGCGGCGTCCGCGTTGGCGCGATCGTCGTTGGCAGGCGACGCCGGCACAACGCGCCGGCGCGGGTGCCCGCGCGCCACGCCGCCGGAAAGCTCTGCGACCCAGGGGAACCTCGCGGCCACCTCTTGTGTGTAGCCAAGGTTGAAAACGGTCGGCGACTTTGTGGGACGATCCTCGCGCTCGTAGAAGGTTCCGAACAGCCGGTCGGGCCAGAAGCTGGTAATGCCGAAATTGCCGGTCTCATCATGGAAATGGTGCGCCATGTGCCGCTTCTTCATTGCAGCAAGCCACGGATGCCTCGGCTTGTAGGAAAGATGCTGGATGCAGTGCGCAAACTCATAGAAGCACGTCATGAGCAAGCCAGCTGCCAATGCGACGAACGCCCCTCCCAATCCGCCGATGGCGTAGCCCACCGGCATGGTGGCAGCAGCGATCGTCGGCAGCGTGGTGTGGAGTGCGCCAAAGAGCACCTCCAGGTGGTTGGGATCCTGGTGGTGATCATAGTGGATCCGCTTCCACGTCTTCGCGAGCGCGGGCACGCGAAACATCCAGGTGCCGTGCAGCACGAAGCGATGGATGAGATACCAGGCAAGCGGATAGATCAGGAATGACGCAAGCCCGGCGGCAAGACCCTGCAGC
>CALLWN010000237.1 GCA_938016505.1 uncultured Sphingomonadaceae bacterium | reverse complement strand
GACCTCATGGGCGTTGTACACCCTGTCTTGCTCGAGGTTGAGCGCCTGCTGCAGGAACAGTCGGCTCAATCGCGTTCGTAAGCCCACGCCCCGCGGGCAAAGCCGGGGCCCACCATTGGGAGAAGTGTACCCATGCAATTCTGTGGAGAACAACTGGAGGAGATCCTGCGCAGGCAGACAACGCCAGTCGAGGTGGTGGACTATTCGGGACGGGTTCGCCTGTCAACCTCAGGTGTGGAAGTTGCGACCAGGATCATTCTTACCGGCTACGTCGGAGTAGGCAATAACAGTCGCATCCGGTACGTGAAACCAGAGGGCGTCCGCTACCGGCCGGAACGGTTCGGCTGCGAGAGGCAGATCAAGGCAGACCTTCGCGAGAGCGCCCAGATCGCACGCGATGTCGAACTCAACCGGGTCCTGAAGGGCGCAAAGACTTGGCCGCAGCAGCCAGCGCGGGCGAAAAGCGGGGCTGGCGGCCAGATGAACACCATCCACTTCAAGCGATAGCCAATGCTCAATTGGATCTTCAAGAACCGCTTCGCTGAGCGGAAGGATGAGGTGCGTTCTGCCGCAGCCGACCTCGCGCGCGAACGGCGCAGCATCGGGCTGTGGAACAACCCTGTGCCCGACTACAGCCGCGTCGCGCCGAGTCCGCTGCTGCGGAACCAGGCTCGGTACCTGGTGGCGAGCAACGCCGTCGCGGCGCGCGCGGCGCAGGCGTTCGTGGACAACGTAATCGGCCCGGGCATCACGTTGCTGCCCAAGCTTGGAGACGCCGCCCTCAAGGGCCTGCTCCTCAAGCAATGGAACCAGTGGACGGACCTCTCCGACGCCGACGGGATGCTGAACTGGTACGGGCAGCAGGCACTCGCCGCAAGGTCAATGTTTGTCGATGGCGAGGTCTTCGTCCGGATGCTCATCGGCAGCGACGGCACGCTCCGGCTGCAACTGCTGCCGCCCGAGTTCATCGACACCACCATCACGCGCGACAATGTGATCGCCGGGATCGAGTTCGAAGGGTCGCGCCGCTCGGCCTACTATGTATGCGAGTGGCATCCGGGACAGCCGGGCCGCATGCCGCGGAGCATCCGCATCCCGGCATCGGAGATCCTGCACATTTTCCGACCGAAGATGCCCGGGCAGCTTCGCGGCGTGACGGAACTGCTGGCGATCCTCAACCGGCTGAACGACCTGGATCAGTTTGACCGCGCGACGCTCGTCAAACAGAAGACTGGCGCGTTGCTCACAGGGTTCATTACGACACCGAACGAGAATCCGCTCGGCGCGAGCAGGGCTGAGGACGGAGCGTGGACCGCCAGCCTGGAGCCCGGCACGATCCAGCGCCTTTCGCCGGGCGAGTCCATGGAGTTTTCCGACCCTCCCGAGACGGCGGGCTATTCGGACTTCGCCAAGACCCAGCTTCGGCTCATCGCCAGCGGTCTTGGACTGCCGTACAGCGTGGTCAGCGGCGACCTTTCCGACACGAGCTACAGCTCGGCGCGCGTGGGGCTGATCGAGTTCCGCAAGTACATCGACGCTCTGCAATGGCATTTCATCCACATGTTCTGCCGCCCTGTCTTTCAGCGCTGGGTGGAACTCGAAATCCTCCGCGGAACGCTGCCTTCCTTCGCCGGCGGCGCTCAGGCGTACATGGAAAACATCTCGTGGGCTCCGCCCGCCATGCAGATGACCGACCCGCAACGCGAGGTGGACGCCATGGTGCGGGCCATCCGCGCCGGGTTGCTGTCGCGGGAAATGGCTGTCGCGTCTCTCGGCTACGACTTGGCCGAGGTGGACGCGCAGATTGCAGCAGGCAACGCCACGGCCGACGCCGCCGGCATCGTGCTCGACTCGGACCCGCGCAAGGTCACACAACAAGGCAACCCGGCCACCATCTGAGGAGATTCCTCAGGTGCGCCGAACCCGCATCTTCGGAAATTCCGAAGATAGCAGACTTCCAACCATCACAAGGAGGCAAATGGAAGAACTCGTTACCCGCATGGCCCCGCTTGAGCCATCCACGCTCGATCCGGAGCGCCGCACCGTGGAGGTGGTCTTTGCCACGACCGCGCCCGTGCGCCGGTTCGACATCGAGGGGCCCTATCAGGAACGTCTGGACCTGTCGCCCGGCGCTGTTGACCTGTCGCAGTTGATCGGCGGGCCGGTGCTCAACTTGCACGACCGAATGGATGTAAACAGCATCCTCGGCGTGGTGGAGAGCGCACAGGTGGATGGCGAACGCGGCGTCGCTCGACTCCGGTTCAGCGAGCGCGCGGCTGCCATTGTCAACGATATTCGCGACGGCATCATCCGGTCGATTTCGGTCGGCTACGTCGTGAACCAGCGGCGCGTGGAAAAGGATCCGGCCACGGGCATTCGCACGGTGGTTGCGACGGCCTGGACCGGCAAAGAGATTTCCCTCGTGGCGATTGGGGCGGACCCCGCCGCGAAGGTGAGAGGAGCAACGATGGAGCAGACCAACGAAAACGAAATCCGGACGATCGCCCAGATCGCCGGCCTCCAGGCCGACGAGATGATCGCCCGCAACCTGACCCTGGACCAAGCCCGCGCTGAGGCATTCGAAGCGCTGAAGCGCCGCGCCGGTCCTCCCATCCGGACGGCGCAGCCGGTGGTGACGCCGAGCGGCTACGACGATCCCCTGTTCCTGCGCGCCGCCATGGCGGATGCGATCTACATGAGGATCAACCCGACGCACAAGCCCGGCGAATCGGCGCGCCCGTTCATTGGCCGCAGCCTGGTTCGGCAGGCGGAAGAACTTCTCCGCATTCGCGGCATCGAAACCATCGGCCTGTCGGACGCCTCCATCGTGGATCGCGCGCTGCACAGCACCAGCGATTTTCCGTTGCTGCTGGGCGACGTCGCGAACAAGGTGGTCCAGGCGCAGATGGCCGAGGCGCCCGCGCCCGTTAAGCAGATCTGCCGCAAGGCAACCATCAACGACTTTCGCAATCGCTACTCGATCCAGTTGGGGCAAGCGCCCACGCTCATGAAGGTGAACGAAAACGGCGAGTTCAAATCGGGCACCATCGCCGAGGGCCGTGAGTCCTACAAACTCGACACCTATGGCCGCATCTTCGGCATCAACCGCCAGACCATTGTCAACGACAACCTTTCGGCGTTCTCGGACATCGGGCGGCTGTTCGCCTCGGCGGCCGCGCAGTTCGAGGCGCAGTTCATCGTGGACCTGATCACTGCCAACAATGGACTGGGCCCGGTGCTGTCGGACAACAAGAAGTTGTTCGACGCCGCCCACGGCAACCTCGCCGCGAGCGGCGGCGCCATCTCGGACACCACGCTGGCAGCCGCACGGCTCGCTCTGCGCTCGCAGAAAGGTCTCGACGGCAAGACGCCGCTCGACATAGCCGGGAAATTCCTGGTGGTGCCGGCCGCGTTGGAAACGACCGCCGAGAAATACCTCGCCAGCATCTATCCGGCGCAGGCCGCGAACGTCAACCCGTTCGCCGGCAAGCTGACCCTGATCGTCGATCCGCGGCTGGATGCCAAGTCGGCCACGCGCTGGTACGTCGCCGCCGACCCGATGTTGTTCCCGAGCGTCGAGTTCGCGTATCTGGCGGGCAGCGAAGGCGTCCAAGTGGAAACCCGCGCGGGCTTTGAAGTGGATGGCATCCAGATCCGCGCGCGTCTCGATTTCGGCGCAGGCGCGTTGGATTACCGGGGCATCTACGCGAATCCGGGAGCGTAAGCATGGCTCTCTCGCTCACCGAACTCCAGGGCATGCGTGACGCCCTGATTGAAGCCATCGGCAGCGGCACGTTGCGCGTGGAATTCGAGGGCCGATCCGTGACCTACCGCAGCGTCGCGGAGATGCAGGCGGCCCTCACAACCATCAACAAGGAAATCGAACTGGCGGGCGGCGGCACCACGTCGCCCCGCCAGATCGTCATCACCCCGAAAGGAATCTGATCCATGAAGAACTTCGTGCAGGAAGGCAAGACCCTTACGGTCACTGCACCCGCAAACGTCGCCAGCGGCCAGTTGGTCGTGGCCGGCTCGATT
>CALLWN010000236.1 GCA_938016505.1 uncultured Sphingomonadaceae bacterium | reverse complement strand
GCGCGGGCGAACGGAAGGCCGGGCAGCCCGGTGCTGCCCGGCCGCCCCCCCCGCCGGGTCGGCTAGAAGTTCACTCCGGCCGCAATCCCGAAGCGCCTTGGCTCCAGCGTGAAGATGTTGGTGAACAGCCCGGACGACGGGTCGGTGATATACTGGCCCGTGATCGCGTCGCTGTTGAAGGCGTTCTGGATGAACCCGCGGACGAACCACCTGCTGTCTGGCGCGTTGAACTGCACCTGCGCGTTCACGACCTGGTAGGAGGGCACCCGGTCGATCGGCCGGTTGAAGGTCCGCGAATAGGTCTCGTCGGTCAGGCTGTAGTCGGCCCGGAGCACCGCGTTCCACCCGGTGCTGCCGAGCGGAACCGTGTACTGTGCTCCGATCGCGATCTTGAAGGCCGGCGCATTGGGCAGCCTGTTGCCGTCGAGGTCGACGGCGACACCGGCGGGAAGCGTCCGGTTCGCGCCTTCGACCACCACCGGGATCCCGGCGCCCAGCGCCGCGTCCCTGAGCGCATTGCACAGCGAGAAGGCGCCGGTCGTGTTGGTGGCGGGCACCGGAACCGGCGCCTGGAGCCCGAGCGCCGCGTTGAACGCAGCCACGAACCCGTTGGCCAGCGCCGGGTTGCCGGGCACCTGGAACACGCAGTTGGCGCCTCCGGCAAGATCCTTGATGATGACCGCGTCGTTCGCCCCGCCCGAAGGGTCGCGCACGTCGACGAGGCTGAGCTGCTTCACCTTGGTGTGGAGCCAGGAGGCATTGACGTTGAACAGCCAGCGCGGCGAAGGCGCCACGATGAACTCGCCCTCGATCCCGTAGATGCTGGCGTCGGTATTGTCGTTGAAGCTGGTGCGGTTGATGATCCGCGACAGCTGCAGACCCTTGTAGTCATAGTAGAAGCCGGTCAGGTTGGCACGCAGCTGGCCGCCGCGGAAGGTGTTCTTGGTCCCCACCTCGAAGGCATTGATGAACTCGGGCTGGTAGATTGCCGGCGCCGTGAAGAGCGTCGGGTCGAACGGCGGGTTGATCCCGCCCGACTTGTAGCCCCGCGAGTAGCTCACATAGACCAGCGTGTCGTCGGTGAAGCTGGTCGTCGGCCTCCAGTCGATGACCGCGCGCCCCGTCACCGCATCGAACTTGGTCGAGGCCTCGCGGAAGGGCTGGGCGCCAGGGCGCGACGGGTCGGCGTCATAGGCGGCCTGGAAGATCGGGGTCTGGGTGAAGTCGGGCGTGCCATAGGGCACCGGCAGGTTGAACAGGAACTGCCGGTCGCGGACGAACTTGTCGTCGTTCGAATAGCGCAGGCCGCCAGTGAACCTGAGATTGTCGGTCACATCAACATAGACTTCGCCGAATATGCCATAGCTCTTCAGCTTGTAGAGATCGGTCTCGGAGTTGAAGAACGGCGAGGCAAGCCCGGCATTCGGCCCGCCATTGGCAAAGCCGAGCACAACGGACCCATAGTCGAGGCTGGCGGAGTTCACGAAATAGTCGCTGTTGAACGCCTTGCCGCGCAGGTAGATCGCGCCCAGCAGGAAGTTGATCCGGCCGTCGAGCTTGGAGTCGACATGGGCCTCGACCGACCACCCTTCGGAGTCGATCCCGCTCTCGTCGAAGTTGGTGTCAATGCCGGCGCAGCGCTCGATCTCGCTGTTGATGAAGCCGACATAACGCCGGCTCGGCGCCGAGACGCAGATGCTGTTGCCCTGGAACAGCCGGGCCGCACCGGCGGCGAAGAAGGGCGTGTTGCGCAGGTTGAAGATTCCGCCGCCGGGGGCGAAGTTGAGCGGGTCGCCGGCTGCAAGATTATAGTCGGTGCGCGAGCGCACGCCCGACTTCTGCCAGCCCCCGGTCAGGTTGAGCGTGAAGCTGTCGCCCAGGTCCTGCTGGGCCTTGAACTGGACCAGCGTCTCGTTCGAGCGGTAGGTCGGCTCATAGTCGATGCTGACCTTGCGCACGTCGGCCGGGTTGATGGCCTGCGAATAGGCGTCCGCCCCATAGACGCTGCCGATCCCGAATGGTGCCAGCGCCCCGCCCGAGATGGCGCCGAAGAACTCGCGGCTGGTGATCGTGCCGCCCAGCGTCGCATTGCCGTTCAGCGTCTCGAACGCGAGCCGGTCGGGCAGGCAGCCGAGCACGCCGGTCGGGTCGCGGTGGCACAGCTGCTTCTGGATCCGCGACCGGTTCGAATTCTCCTCGAAATGATAGCCGATGATGTCGACCGTGGTGCGCTCGGTCGGCTGCCAGCGCAGCGTCCCGCGCGCCGCCCACTGGTCGCGGCCATCGATCCGGTTGCCGGTGTAGAGATTCTCGGTGAACCCGTCGCGCTTCAGGTAGGTCCCGGCAAGCCGCACCCCGATCGTGTCGGTCACCGGCACATTGACCATGCCTTCAAGCCGGATCGAATCGTAGTTGCCATATTCGATCAAGCCGCGCGCCCCGAGCGCGTCGAGGTTCGGACGCGCCGTGATGAAGTTGAGCACGCCCGAGGTCGCGTTGCGGCCGAACAGCGTGCCCTGCGGCCCGCGCAGCACCTCGATCCGCTCGAGGTCGAAATAGTCGGTCTCGAACAGCCGCGTCGATGACAGCGGCTGGTCGTTCACATGGATGCCGAGCGAGGTGTCGCCCGACGCCGCCACCGCCGCGTCGCCAACGCCGCGGATGGTGAAGTTGGAACCGGTGAAATTGCTCTTGGTGAAGGTGACGTTCGGCAGCGACAGCTGCAGGTCGGAGGTGTTGTTGATCTGCTGCCGGTCGAGCGCCTCGGTCGAGAAGGCGGTGATCGCGATCGGCACGTCCTGCAGGCTCTGCGCCTGCCGCTGTGCGGTCACGATGATCTCCGAGATCCCACCGGTCTCGGCCACCTGCGCGTGCGCTGCACCCGCCGCCAGCGCGAGCGCCGAGCCGCCAAGCCAGCGCGCGGCGCCTGTCATCATCCTGCATCGAACCATTCCTGGCCTCCCTCGCTCAGCTCCCGGCACCAAGACCGAAACGCCCGGAGAGACATCACGCAAAGACCAGAACCTCGGCAGCCCTCTTGCGGAGCATCGCGTCAGCATGATCCCTCCCCAGGGACAAACGCATAGAAACAGCGCGCTTGGGCCTTGTCCAGCGCAGCCGCAGCCGAGGCCCCTCACGAAAACAACGGGCCGAAGCCTGTTGCCTGCCTGCCACAGCCCCCGGCCGTCACCGCGGCGGACGCATCGCTGCAATCGCCGCGATCGGGCAGGCCGCGCCGCTGCGCCCCATCAGCTGGTCGCGCGAGGCGCACAGCTGCCCGGCCGCGTCCGGCACATAATAGAAGCCGCCATAGAAGCCGAGGTGCGGGCACGGCCGCGCAAAGACGAGCCGGAACCGCCGTCCGGCACGGTCGGCAAGCTCCAGCGTCCGCGGGTCGATGACAACCGCGCCGGCAATCGCCGTCGCCTCGATGCACGCCCGCTTGCGCGCCGGTCCAACAGTCCAGTCCTCAACCCCGGCCTCGGGCGGCAGCGATCCCACCGGAACCCGCACCTGGGCCAGCAGCGCACCACCGGGCAAGGCAAGGCCGAGCACGGCCGCAGCCAGGGGCAGCCAGAGCCCGGTGAGACGGGAACACACCACGGCTCCCGTGCCTCCCCCCCGGGGCTTGAACCGCGACTGAACCCGGAATGCCGGCCAGTCCAGACCGGACCTAGCGCGCCGGCTTCTCGAAGACGAGGGTCATCCGGTCGCTCTCGCCAATCGCCAGATACCTCTCCCGGTCCTTGTCCTTGAGCGCGAGCGTCGGCGGCAGCGTCCACACGCCGTCGGGCCAGTCGGCGCTATCCTTCGGGTTGGCGTTGATCTCGGACCGGCCCACCAGCCGGAACCCGGCCGCCTCGGCGAGCGCGATCACCTGGCTTTCCTTCACATAGCCGCCCTGGTTGGCACCGGGCAGGTTGGGCCGGTCCTCGCGCTGGCGGTGCTGCTCGATCCCGAGCCGGCCGCCGGGTTTCAGCACCGTGTAGAAGGCCCGGAACGCCTCCTCGGCACTGCCGGCGCCGAGGAGCCCGTGGATCGATCGGAAGGTCACGACCATGTCCACGCTGTTGGGCGCCGCCATCGAGGCCATGATCCCCTTGCCGAAGTTGGTCGCGGTCACCCGCCCGTAGACCGATTCGTCGCCGAAGCGCTCGAGGAAGTCCGCCCTGGCCTTGGCAGCCCCCGGCGAGGCATTCGGGTTGTTGTGGGCGGCGACATACTGGCCGCGCTCCCTGAGCGCCGGGGCAAGGATCTCGGTGTACCAGCCGCCGCCGGGCATGATCTCGACGACCGTCATGTCGGGGCGGAAGCCGAAGAACAGCAGCGTCTCCTTCGGGTGGCGATAGCGGTCGCGCGCCCGGTTCGCCTCCGAGCGCCACGGCCCTGCAATCGCGGCATCGAGCGCAGCCGCCGCCTCCGCCTCGGTCGCGCGCGCAGCTTGCGCGGGCGCTGCAGCGGCAGCAGGTGCTGCGAGCACGGCAGCAACGAGAAAGGCGCGGATCATGACCAACTCCCCGTGGTGGAACCCGCCCCTCCTAGCCGCCCCGGCCGCCCCCTCCAACCCCTGACAGATGCCCGTGCCGGCCCCCGATCCGCTCCTCGCCGGCGTGACCGCAGCTGCCGCGGCGGCAACCCTGCTGTTCGCGCTGGCCGACCGCCGCCGCACCATCGGCCCGCTCGCCCACATCCCGTTCGATTACCTCATGATCGCCTCGGGCATCGTCTTTCTCGCCGCGCTGGCCCGCCTCCTCGGCGCCCTCCTGGCCGGCCCGGGCAGCGGCTGAGCCGGCCTAGTCCTCGAGCCGGAACTCGACCGTCGTCACCACGCGGACCTTCTGGTTCGGCGTGTCGGTCCCCGGCCCCGGGTCGCCGTCGCGCCCGGTGATGGTGAACAGCCCCTGCGTTGCCGTGCGGATCCCGCCCACCTTCGTCCCCGAGTCGGCTGCGAACTGGTCGGCCGCCTCGCGCGCAGCCCTGGTCGCCTCGGCGATCATCGCCGGCTTCACGTCGTTCAGCCTGGTGAAGCTGTAGGTCAACCCGCCGCCGTCGTCATCGAGCGCCACGCCGGCGCGGATGATCTCGGCCTGGGCTGCAAACGCCCGCTCCATCTTCGCGACATCCCCGGTCCGCGCCTGGAAGCGCTGGCGGATGGTGATGTTCATGACCCCGCGGTTGCTGTCGTACCACTGGTTCACGCCCGCGCCCCGCGCGGCGATCTCGGCTGGCGTGAAGCCCTGCCGTTCGAGGAAACCGCGCACCGTCTCGGCGTCGCGGTCGGCCCGGGCCTGCACGCTTGCAAGGTCGGTCCCGGCCGACTGCACTGCAAGCGTCCAGGTCGCAAGATCGGCCACAACATCCCGCTCGGCCACGCCACGCACCATGACACTCGCCGCCGGCTCGCGCAGCCGCGAAAGCCCCTGGCCCACGAACAGCCCCGCCGCCGCCAGCCCCAGCGCGACCAGCCCGCCGGCAATCAGAGTTCCCTGCCCGTTTGCCACGCCTGCCTCCTGCCCGGCTCGCCCTGCCTGCAAGCCCCGGCTAAGGCAAGGGCATGCCGCGCGCCGACTTCCGATTCGCCGTCCGCCGTCGGGTCCGCTATTCCGAAGTCGATGCGCAGGCCGTCGTCTACTTCGGCCGCTACCTCGAATGGGCCGACGAGGGTGTCGTGGAATACTGGCGCCGGGCCGGGATCTTCGCGAACACGCCAATCACCGGCGGCGAGGCCGAGTTCCATGTCGTGCGCGCCGAGATCGACTATGTCGCCCCCATGCTGCTCGACGAGGAAGTCGACATCTGCGTCGCCGCCACCCGCATCGGCCGCACCTCGGCCCACTTCCTGTGCGAGCTCCACGGCCTCGCCAACGGCTCTTCGGCCGATGACCTGCGCGCCCGCATCCTCCAGGTCCAGGTCCATGTCGCAGAAGCCCGCGGCCGCCCCACCCCCGTCCCCGGCTGGATCACTGCCGCCTTCGAAACGCTCGAGGGCCGCCCGCTGAAGACCGCCCCCTGAGGAGCCTGCCATGAAATATCTCCACACCATGCTCCGCGTCTCCGATCCGGAGGCGACCATCCGCTTCTTCGAGCTGCTCGGCCTGAAGGAGCTCCACCGCCACGACAATGAGCCCGGGCGCTTCACCCTCATCTTCCTCGCCGTCCCCGGCAACGAGGATGCCCAGATCGAGCTCACCCACAACTGGGACGAGGCCGGCTACACGGGTGGGCGCAACTTCGGTCATGTCGCCTACGCGGTCGACGACATCTACGAAGTCTGCGACCGGCTCGCCGCCAACGGCGTCACCATCAACCGCCCCCCGCGCGACGGCCGCATGGCGTTCGTGAAAACCCCAGACGGAATCTCGGTCGAGCTCCTCCAGGCATCGGGCGCGCTCCCCCCGCGCGAGCCCTGGGCCTCGGCCCCCAACATCGGAACCTGGTGACATGGCCGAAGCCACCACCCTCCCCGAGATCATCCGCGTTCCGGTGCTCGCCGACAACTATGTCTGGCTGTTCGCCCACGCGCCCGGCCGCTGCGCCGTCATCGACCCGGCCGTCGCCGACCCGGTGCTCGCCGCCGCCAGCGCCCACGGTCTTGCCATCACCCACATCCTCAACACCCACTGGCACCCCGACCATGTCGGCGGCAACACTGCCATCAAGGCTGCAACCGGCTGCACCGTCATCGGCCCGGCGCGCGAGGCGGCGCGGATCCCCGGCATCGACCAGGCGGTCGACGGGGGCGACACGGTCACGCTCGGCGACCATCGCGGCGACGTGCTCTTCGTCGGCGCCCACACCGCCGGCCACATCGCCTATCACGTCCCCACCGCCGGCGCGCTGTTCTGCGGCGATACCCTGTTCGCCAGGGGCTGCGGCCGGCTGTTCGAGGGCACCGCCGACGACATGTTCGAAGC
>CALLWN010000235.1 GCA_938016505.1 uncultured Sphingomonadaceae bacterium | reverse complement strand
GGCGGGATCTTCGCCGGCGTGCGCCACGCCGGAGGCCCCGCAGGATCCGGGCCCCGCCGCCTCGTGCCGGCCTGGCTGTTCTCCGGCGCGCCGCGGCTGCACGGCGGGCTCGCCCCCGATGAGTTCCCGGCGATCCTCGAGCGCGGCGAGCAGGTGATCCCCCGGCGCGCGGCCGCCCGCGCCAGACCCCAGGTCGTGGTGCACGTCCAGGCGCCCGGCGGGCACCTGCCGCGCGAGAGCCTGCAGGGGCTCCAGACGGCGCTCTACGCCACGCTCGACCGCGCGGCCCGGAGGAACCTATGACCACGTTCATCGAGTCTCCGCGCTTCCCCGAAGACATCTCCTACGGCAGCCGCGGCGGCCCGGCATGGCGCACCACCGTGGTCGAGTCCGCCTCCGGGGCCGAGGCGCGAAACCGCCACTGGGCCTACCCGCGGCACGAGTACGACGTGGCCTACGGCGTGACGAGTCTCGAGCGGCTGGAGGCCCTGCTCGCCTTTTTCCACGTGGTCTCCGGCCGCGCCATCGGCTTCCGCTACAAGGACTGGCTCGACTATAAGTCCTGCCCCGCCGCGCAGACCCCCGCCGCGACCGACTGCGGGATCGGAACGGGAGACGGCGCAAAAAGGCAGTTCCAGCTGTTCAAGGCCTACCGCGCCGGATCCTACAGCCGCAGCCGCAAAATCCTCAAGCCCGTCCCGGGAACGGTGCGCGTCGCGCTGAACGGCGTCGAGCAGACCTCCGGGGCCGACTACACCGTGGATGCGACCACCGGCGTGGTCACCTTCACCACGGCGCCCGCGGCCGGCGCCGCCGTCACCGCGGGATTCGAGTTCGACGTGCCGGTGCGCTTCGACACCGACCGGCTCGCGATCAACATCGAGGATTACCGCACCGGCGCGGCCCAGGTGCCGCTGATCGAGCTCAAATACGGAGACAGCTGACATGCCGCGGAGCATCCCCGCCGCCCTGCAGGAGCATCTCGACGGCGAGGTCACCAGCCTCGCCCTCTGCTGGCGCATCCGCCGCCGCGACGGAACCGAATTCTGCCACACGGACCACGACCGCGAGATCACCTACGAGGGCCGCACCTACGCCCCGGCCCCGGGACAGCCCGGCGACTGGCGCCAGGGCACGGACCTCTCGGCCCACACCGCCGAACTCGCGCTCGCCTACCCGGCCGAATCGGGTCTCGACGCGATGCTCCGCTCCGGGCTCTTCGACGCCGCCGAGGTGTGGACTTTTTTTCTCAACTGGGAAAACCCCGGCCAGGGCATCGTCCGGCTGTCCTACGGCCGGCTGGGCGAGGTCGAGATCCGCGACAACCAGGCCAGGATCGAGTTCCGCTCGCTCGCCCAGCAGCTTGCGGCGACCACCGGGAGAATCTACGCGCCGGAGTGCGATGCGACCCTGGGAGACCGGCGCTGCACGGTCGATCTCGCCGCCCACACCCACAGCGGCACGGTCTCCTCCGCCTCCAGCCGCAAGCAGTTCGTCGTCTCCGGCGCCGCCGCAAACAAGGCGGACGGATACTACGCCTACGGCCAATGCCGGTTCACCTCGGGAGCCTGCTCCGGGATGACCCTGCAGATCGAACGCTACGCCGCGGCCACCAATCAGGTGACGCTGCTGGAGCCGATGCCGTTCGCCTTCGCCGCGGGCGACACGGTGAGCCTCACCGCCGGCTGCGACCGCCGCTGGGAGACCTGCAAATCCAGGTTCGCCAACAAGGACAACTTCCGCGGCTTCCCCCACATCCCCGGGATGGATCGGGCCGTCTACATCCCGGGAAACGTCAAATGGACCGAGGCGTAACCCATGGGATTCTCCCTCGGCAGCCTGGGGTCTCTGGCGGGGATGGTCCTGGGCGGCGTCGTCGGCTCGCTGCTCTATCCCGGAGCGGGGACGTGGCTTGGGATCGCGCTGGGCGGCGCGCTGGGCGGGATCGCCGGCATGGCGCTCTTTCCGGAGCAGCAGCGCTCCAACCGCATCCCGCCGCCGCAGCCGCGCGAAAACCGGCAACAGATCAGCACCTACGGCGCCGCCGTCCCGATCGTTTACGGCGCGGCCCGGCTCGCCGGAAACATCATCTACATGAGCGAGGTCCGGGAGACGCTCTCCGTCTACAAGTACCGCGTCAACGGGCAGCGGGTGCGCGACTACACGCGGCTCTACACCGCCACCTTCGCCGTCGCCTTCTGCGAGGGGGAAATCCCGGGGATCGCCAGGATCTGGATCAACGGCAAGGTCTTCGCCGACTACCGCACGCCGAACTCCCCACAGTACCCGGTAGGCGACTGGAGCCTCGCCTACGTCAATTGGCAGACCTCGCTCGCGCGCTCCCAGGTCTATTTCTCCGTCCACTTCGGCTCCCGCCTCCAGGGGCCGGATGCGTCCATCGCCGCGATCCTGGGGGCCGGAGAGACGCCGGCCTACCGCGGCGTCTGCTATATCGTTTTCCGGGATTTCCCCGTCGGGGAGTTCGGCGGCGTGCCGCAGGTGGAAATCGAAATCGACGACATCCCCTACGGAAACCTGCTGTGCCACCGCTACACCGACCTCAAACTCTACCGGTTCCGGGGGCTGAGCGGGACAGCGGTGCAAACCATCCAGTTCAGCCACCCCTTCGACGGCTCCTGGACCCTGCAGAACAACGTCGCCACGACCCCCACCGGGGATCTGCTGCGGCTTGCGACCAGGACCTCGTCCGGGACCACCTATGCGCGCGCCTACGTGTTCGACGGGCTCTCCGCAACCGTCAAGGGGTACATCGATTTCCCGGCGGACCCGCAGGGGTGCGGCCACTACTCGATCTGCTGCCACACAAAGAGCGGGGACATCATTTTTTCGCGCCGCGAAAGCTACGACGGCGGCACCTGCAACCGCCCCGTGTTCTACGTCTATTCGGCGGACGGGACCCTCAAGGGCTCCTGGGGCGACCAGTACGAGCCCGGCCTCGGGTACCCGCAGGCCTATCCGTATGGCGCGGGGGGCAGAATCATGCAGATCCTGGACGACGACTCGGTGCTGGTCCTCTACCGGAATTCATACCTCCTCTATTACCAGACCTACGACTACGTCTTCCTGTACCGCAGCTATCTGACCGGAGGCCGCGTGTGGCCGATCGGGGATTGCTACATGATCGGGCCGGTGTCGCACGACACGGCGGTCTCCTCCCCCTATCCGACGAGCTGCAACCTATATGTGATCGGCACCCACATCCAGGGCAACTGCATCTGGGCCATGCACCCATCGGGCGCGGGCCATTACAAGTTCACCCTGTCCGATCTTCTCGAGCACGACGCCGGAGGCATTGCGGGCACCTCGTGGAAAAGAAAGATCCTGCAGGTGCCGCAGCGCTGCTATCGCGAGGTTTCCCCCGCGCACAGCTTCACGCTGAACGACGGGCTATGGATGACGACGGGGTTTGAGGGATGAACCTAGGGGAGATCGTCAAGGACATCTGCCTGCGCGCCGGCCTGCCGCCGGAGGCGATCGACGTCTCCGAGCTCACGGACGAGGTGGTGGGCTACCAGATCCCGCGGCAGATGCCCGCCAAGACGGCGCTCGAGCCGCTGATGGCGGCCTTCAATTTCGACGCCGCGGAAGTCGACTGGAAGCTTGTCTTCCGCAAGCGCGGGGCGTCCTCCTCGCGCAGCCTGGGCCCGGAGGACCTGCGCGCCCGCCGCGCCGAAGAGCCCCCGCCGGACCTGGCCGTCGAGGTGCGCACCCAGGACATCGAGATCCCGACCCAGCTGACCGTCGCCTACGAGAGCAAGGCCCGCGACTACGAGATCGCCGTCCAGCGCGCCGTGCGCACCGACAAGGCCCCCCCCGTCATCCGCAGCGCGCAGCTCGGCGTGGTGATGACCGACGAGCACGCCAAGCGCCAGGCGGAGATCCTGCTCAAGCGGCTGTGGACCGAGCGCCACCGCTATCGCTTCTCCGTCTCCCGCAAACACATCGGCATCGCCCCCGCGGACGTGATCACGGTCCTGGGCAAGCAGATGCGCGTGATCGAGATCCGCGACCGGCTGGGCGTGCTCGAGATCTCCTGCGAGTCCGAGGAGTCCGGGGTCTACCAGAGCGCCGCGGCGGCCGACGGCCTGGCCTTCACCCCGCCCGACCTCGCCGCCGACCTGGTCGTCCCCGAATTCCTCCTGCTCGATCTGCCGCCGCTCGACGAAGACACCGGCCAGGCCGGACTCTACGTCGCCATCTACAGCGGCGCCGAAAACTTCTCCGGCGGCATCGTGGAGCGCTCGGTCGACGGCGGGCAGACCTATCAGGCCGTGGCCCAGAGCGAGGCCCGGCGGGCCGTCGTCGGGACGTGCTCCGGGACGCTGGGCGCAGGCGATGTCGGGATCCTCGACCAGGCCAACACGCTCACGGTCGATCTCTCCGAGTCGCGGGGGACGCTCTCCTCGGTCAGCGACGCCCAGCTCTGGAACGGCGCGAATCTCGCCGCCGTCGGCTCGGCCGCGGGCGGCTGGGAGATTTTGCAGTTCCAGACCGCCGCCCTCGTCTCCGGATACACCTACACGATCTCGGGGCTGCTGCGCGGGCTCTACGGGACGCAATCCCAGGTCGCCGCGCACGGAACCCAGGAGAAGTTCGTGCTGCTCTCCGGGATGTCCGGCATCTCCTTCGCCGGCGCCGCCCTCGAGGCGATCGGCGCGGTCCACCGCTACCGCGGCCGCAGCCGCTCGGGCCGCGTCGGGCCCCCCGTGCTCTCCGCCACCGGAGACCGCGCCATCCGGCCCTATCCCGTCCAAGGGCCCTTCGCCGCGGTCGACGAGGATGGAGACCTGCATCTGTTCTTCCGCCGCGGCGACCGCTACGAGTTCGCCCAGCCCGATTTCCCGGACGGGGGCGATGTGCCCCTGAGCGAGCTCTCCGAGACCTACGAGGTGGACGTGGTCCACCCGACGAGCGGCGCGGTGCTCCGCACGATCCGCACCGACAGCCCGCATGTCGAGTACACCGCCGCCCAGAGGAGCGCGGACGGATATCCCGCGGGGCAGACCGTGTTCGACATCTACCAGATCAGCAGGGTCGTGGGCCGCGGCGTCGTCCGCCGCGCGACCGTCCCGTAAGGAGGAACCGATGGCCAACGCCTGGGGGATCCCCGAACTGACCGACTCGCAGAGCGCGAAATACGCCTCCGTGAACCTGATGATCCGCTACATCACCTCCTACCTCACCGGCGCGCGCGACATCGCCTCCGCGCCGCCCGCAAGCCCGGTCGAGAACGCCATGTACATCATCGGGCCCGGAGGGAACACCGGCGCCTGGGCGTCGTTTGCGGAGAAAGATCTCGTCTTCTGGTTCGGCGGCGCCTGGTACCGGGTCTCGCCCATCGAGGGGATGTCCGCCTGGGTGTGGGACGAGAACACGATCTACGACTACAACGGCACCGCCTGGGTGGCAAGGAGCTGACGCCATGAGACACACGGCAGTTTTCGCCGCGCTTGCGGCGACGGCCATCGCCGCCGCCGCCCTGGCCCAAACCTGGCACACGGCGAACCAGATCACCGTCGCCTGGGATCCGGTCGAGAAGATCGCCCCCACGGACACGATCCGCTACCAGCTCTACCTGCGGCCGGCGGGGGCGACGGTCCCGATCGCCGCGGGCGGCGAGGTCGACGCCCCGCGGGCCACGGCGACCCTCCAGGAGGAGGGCCGCTACTTCGTGTGCGCCCAGGCGCTCCGCTACCCGCAGGGGGAGAGCACGCCGATCCGCAGCGCGCTCGCCTGCAGCGACGACCCGGCGGCGGCGAAGGACGGCCTCCCCTTCGGCGCGGTCTACTTCGTCGTCCCCGCGGCCCCCGGCGGGATCCGGCTCGCGCCATGACACTCACGGTCGAGCAACTCGTCGCCGGCGGGATAGCCATTGGGTCGGCGGTCGTCGTCCTGGTCAAGATGGGGCTCTTGACGCTCGGGCGGCCCGTGGAGCGTCGCAGGAACTGCGACATTTGCGCGGAGCATGGCGTCGTGATGAAGCGGTTGCGCGACGAGCGAGACGATCTGCGGGCCGACATCAACGAGATCAAGGAGTCGATCGAGCGGCTCGAGCACGATCTCACCGAGCGCATGGAGGATCTGGCGCGGTTGATCCACGACCACATCGGCTACTGCCGCGGGAT